>DDIS01000067.1 GCA_002338615.1 Proteobacteria bacterium UBA1844
GGGGGAGGCACCATGGCGGCCACTCCGACCAGCCCGTTCCGGTCCTGCGCGCCGAGAACCACGCCCTTGCGCAGCTGCTGGCGGAGTAACTTTGCAAAGAGCCGCTGAAGCGCGCCCTCACGCCGCGCATCGACTCCCGCAAAGACACGGATGTGCAGTGGATTGTCCTGCATGCCTGCAGCCAACATGTGAGCGGCGGCCTCGACGTCAGGTAGGGAGAGCTTGCGTATCGCGAATGTGTATCGGGGGTGCATGGCAAAAGGGCTCCGCCTGGGGTCTGCGATCACTGGACTGCTATCATTACAAAGCCAGTCGCGGCGCACTATGGCAGTCACGACATCATCAACCTGGCGCGAGTGACGTCAGGACCGGATCTGGATCTTACGTTGCCGCATCACCGGTGCCGGTTTAAGAGAGAAGAAAAATGGCAACACCCAAAGTAAATCGTGACGTAGATGTTGTCGTTATTGGCGCAGGTACGGCCGGCCTGAATGCGGTAGCCGAGGTGCGCAAAGCCGGGCGCAGCTGGGTGCTGGTGGAGTCTGGCCCATACGGCACAACCTGTGCACGAGTGGGTTGTATGCCATCCAAGCTGCTCATTGCCGCAGCAGATCGCGCGCACCAGGTTGCAAGCGCAGGCGTCTTCGGCATTTCCACCGGACCAATGTCGGTCGACGCGCGAGCCATGTTTGGCCGGGTGCGCGCGGAGCGTGATCGCTTCGTTGCCGGCGCCGTGAGGAGCACTACAAAACTTCCGGATGAGCAGAGATTGCAAGGCAGGGCACGTCTGACCGGCCCCACCACGGTGCTGGTTGAGCGTGACGGTCACGACGATATCGAGCTTAAAGCCGATGCTATCGTCGTTGCAGTTGGTTCACGCCCGAATGTTCCACCGCCTTTTCGCGACATCATGGAGCGCGTATGGATCAGTGATGAGGTGTTCGATCTCGATGAACTGCCCGAATCACTGGCCGTCATCGGCACGGGTGCCATGGGGCTGGAACTCGGCCAGGCGTTTAGCCGACTGGGCGCAAAAGTCAGCTTCCTGTCCATTGACACGGCCATAGGGCCGCTGCGTGACCCTGCGATGCAGCAATGCGTACAGCAGGTGTTCCGGGACAGCCCGGCTGAAGATGCGATGGCCTGGCACCTGGAAGTGGATATCAGGAAAGCACACATCAGCAAGAGCAACGCCATCGAGCTGGAATGGCAGGATGCCGATGGCGAAACACACCAGCAGTCGTTTTCCAATGTTCTGCTGTCCGCGGGCCGAACACCACAACTGGCCGAGCTGGGCCTGGAAAAAGCGGGTGTAATCCTGGATGAGCGAGGTTTGCCGTCCAACTGGCATCCACGCACTACACGCTGTGGTGACACGGCTGTGTTTATCGCGGGGGATGCCAGCCATTACCGGGCCGTACTGCACGAGGCGGCGGATGAAGGCCGCATCGCTGGCCAGAACGCGGCACAGTACCCGCAGGTTTCAGCGCTGGTGCGACGCACGCCGCTGGCCATTGTTTTCAGCCATCCGCAAATGGCCACGGTTGGCGCGCGGTTTACGGATTTGAACCGGGATGAAATTGAAATCGGCACAGTGTCTTATGGCAACCAGGGACGCGCGCGCGTGCAAAACGAGCACGCTGGCCAGGTGAACCTCTATGCGCAGCGCAGCAACAGTATCCTGGTCGGCGCCGAATTATTTTGTCCCGGCGCCGAACATCTGGCCCACCTGCTGGCCTGGGCGGTGCAGCAACAACTCCGTGTCGATGAGCTGCTGAGCATGCCCTTCTACCACCCGGTCCTGGAAGAGGGCTTGCGCACCGCGCTGCGGGATCTGTCAAAAGCACTGCTGATCGAGGGTGATTGCCGCAGTGTGGACTTCGCGGAATCCGCTGGCGTTTGAAGTCATTCAGCGGGCCCTGTCCCAACAGCGTAAGGCGCAGGAGCCGGCAATGCTTTCCCTTATCCTCAGTGCGTTAATTTTCTTGATGGGTGGAACCCTGGTAGTCGGGGGCGTCCGCCTGCTCATACTCGGCGGAACCTGGGCTTACCTGGTGCTTGGCGGCCTTATGGTGCTGTCTGCGACCCTGCTGTTCTTGCGGCGACCAGGCGGATTTATCGTCTATGCCGCTGCGATGCTGTTCAACCTGGGGTGGGGCCTTTGGGAAGTTGGCCTCGATTGGTGGGTTTTGGCCCCGCGCGCCGGAGTGGTTATGTTTTTCGGCTTGTTGCTGCTGCTGCCGCCGGTTCGACAAGCACTGAGACCAACCGGAACAATTGACAACACCTGGCGCGGTGAAGCAGGGACGCTGGCGGGCGCCGCGGGAATCTCCGCGATAGTGGCGCTACTCACCCTGTTTTCTGACCCACATGCTATCAGCGGTCAATTTGCGGAAGATCGCATGCAGGCTATAGGTCTGGTCAGGACCGAAGTGCCAGATGGCGAATGGCCGGCTTACGGACGAACAGTCGCCGGCCAGAAGTACTCGCCGCTAGCCCAGATCACACCTGCGAACGTGAATCAGTTGGAAGTGGCATGGGAATACCACGCCGGTGAAACGCATGTTGGCGTACCGGGAACCGCGCTTCAATCAACGCCGTTGATCGTGCAAGACACACTATATATATGTACGCCGCGTAGCGAAGTCATCGCGCTGGATCCGGTTACCGGGACAGAGCGATGGCGGTTCGATCCGGATCTTGTGGCGCTGTCAGACAGGCTTTCAACTTACGCGACGTGTCGCGGACTGGCCTATCACGATGCCACCGGCCTGGGTTGGGAAGTTTCAGACGAACCGGTGCCCAATGGCGCAGAGGCGCGTGCGCTCGTCGCAGCGAGTCGAGCCGGTGTAACAATCAAGGCATCCGGCGCGGCACAAAACGTCGTAGCCGGCACGGCACAGGCCGGAGCACCGAACCCGATTATCGTGGACGATGCACCGCAAGAGTGGGGCCCGATTCGCGCGGATTGCCTGCGCCGAATATTTGTAGCGACACGCGATGCGCGATTGGTCGCGCTGAGTGCCGAGACGGGCAGAATTTGCCCCGGGTTTGGTGGGGCAGACGGTACCGTCAACCTGTGGATGGGCCAGCCGAACGTTTCGCCGACTGCCTACTACAGTACGTCACCGCCGCTGGTTACGAATGAGCTGGTCGTCATCGGCGGAAGTATCAACGACAACCTGTCGAATGAATTGCCATCGGGTGTCGTAAGAGCATTCAGTATGCGCACGGGTCGCCTGGTCTGGAACTTTGACCCGGGCAACCCCGAGGCGATCGAGCCGATTGCTTCGGGCGAGACCTACACCCAGAACGTGCCAAATCATTGGAGTCTTGCGAGTTACGATCCAGAGCTTGGCCTGGTGTATCTGCCGATGGGGGTTGGATCACCCGACCAGTATGGCGGTGACCGAACGCCGGCGCAGGAGAGATTCGCCGCATCGATCGTCGCGGTCGACATAGCATCTGGCAGCGTGCGTTGGTCCTTCCAGACCGTTCATCACGATATCTGGGACTACGACGTACCGGCCCAGCCAAGCCTGGTCGATCTGACGATTGACGGGCGGCGCGTGCCGGCCCTTGTGCAAGCCACCAAGCAAGGCGAAATTTTTGTACTGGATCGGCGCAGCGGCGAACCGGCACTTCCGGTTAAGGAAGTTGCCGTATCGCAACTGAGCGTAGACGGCGAGCGACCCGCAGCAACGCAGCCCGTCTCAACCATCTCGTTTGCACCCGAACCAGTAACGGGAGCAGACATGTGGGGTCTGTCCCCGATCGATCAGATGTTGTGTCGAATCGCCTTCGCGAAGCTTAACTATGAAGGCCGATTCACACCGCCGAGCACCAATGGCACGCTGACGCATCCGGGGAGTTTCGGTATTTTCAACTGGGGTGGTGTCGCTGTGGATCCGGTGCGCCAGGTCATGTTCGGTATGCCGGTGTATCTCGGTTTCGTTTCGACACTCATCCCGCGCCCCGACACGTTAGACGAGATTGTGTCCTCGCCACCCTATCCCATGGGTAACGAAAATTTTGGCACACCGTACGCTGCGGTGTTGCGACCGTTCATGTCACCGTTGGGTTTGCCCTGTCAGGCGCCACCGTGGGGTTACATCGCAGGCGTTGATCTTACGACGGGGAAAACGATATACCAGCATGTGAACGGGACAGTTCGTGATATGGCGCCGATTCCATTGCCCTTCAAGACGGGTGTACCGGGTATCGGTGGTCCCATCGTAACGGCGGGTGGCCTCGCATTTTTGTCCGGCACCGTTGACTACTACGTACGTGGCTATGATCTGCGGTCCGGTGACGAGTTGTGGCGTGCGCGCTTGCCCGCGGGTGGTCAAGCGACACCCGCGACCTATCTGGGTCGTGACGGCCGCCAGTACCTGGTAGTAGTTGCCGGAGGTCATGGATATGTCGGCACAAAGCTCGGGGATGCGGTAATTGCCTACGCGCTACCCGATGGCGGATCTCCATAGGTTCGATCATGCGAAGATCCGGGTCATGGATGTTGACCTGGCCCGGTTCGATCAGACCGACGCCGTCAGCTGGCGAGTGGCTGTCGAATACTGGAGTAAGGTAGTACCCACAGGTACGCAATTTCGATAGATGACATAGGGGCTGGGATGTGAGCACGCGAGGGTTGGTCCGACGAATGCACGATGGGCTCGAGGAATGATCCGGATGCCCGGAACTCAACCTCGTTGCACAGTGTCTGGCGTGCTGGTCTGCCTGCTCGGCACAGCGCTATGGAGCGCAGCGTGGGCGCAGGAGATCGCCCCGCAAACACTGAGCTTCGAGGAAGCTCGCGCGACGCTGGAGCAGGCGTCGGATGCACTGGCCGCAGCCGACGCCAATGTGCGCGGCATGGTCGATCTTGCCGAAGCCACCGGGTCGCTTCGACTGCCGGAGGTTTTTGTGGACGTGCAGCAAATGCAGTTCCAGAAATCGCTGTCCCTGCCGCTGGGATCGCTGGCACCGGTCGCGGCTGCGTTCGGCATTGCCAGTCCGCTCGAGTTCCGTGAGCGCGATTGGCGGCTGCGACCTGTGCTGGCCACCGTGTTGCCCATCTACAGCGGCGGCCGAATTCCGGCGGCGCA
>DDIS01000054.1:0-9391 GCA_002338615.1 Proteobacteria bacterium UBA1844
GTAGGAGCGGCTTCCAGCCGCGATACGATGCCAGGTGATCGCGCCGGGGACGGCGCTCCTGCGGGTGAAGGGTGATTTAAGGTGGCAACAGACATCATCAAGACAGACGCATTGATCGTCGGCGCCGGGCCCTGTGGCCTGTTCCAGGTGTTCGAGCTCGGGCTGCTCGGTATCAGGGCGCACATCGTCGATAGCATGCGCGTGGTCGGCGGACAGTGCGCAGAGCTGTACCCGGACAAGCCGATTTACGATATCCCCGGTATCCCGGAATGCTCCGGACAGGAGCTCATCGATAACCTGATGCTGCAGATCAAACCCTTCGATGCGGTATTTCATCTCGGTGAAGAAGTAGCCACGGTTGTCGCAAACGACGGTGGGTTCGATGTTAGTACCGATGCCGGCACCCGCTTCCAGACAAAAACGTTGTTTATCGCGGGCGGTGTTGGCTCTTTTCAGCCCCGGCGCGTGCGACTCGATGGTATCGAGATGCATGAAGACAAGTCCCTCTACTATCGCGTGCGTGAGCCGCAAAAATTCGCAGGTAAAACCGTGGTCATTTTTGGTGGCGGCGATTCGGCGCTCGACTGGACGCTCGCGTTGCAGCCGCTCGTAAAATCACTGACGCTGGTGCACAGGCGGGCCGAGTACCGTGCCGCCCCCGCGACCGTTGAAGCGATGAAGAAGCTGGTTGCGGCCGGCGGGATGCGCGAACTTATTGGCAAGATTTCGGAATACCGCGCCGATCATGAAAGACTCACCGGTATATCGGTAACAACCGAAAGCGGCGTGGAAGAAATCGATTGCGATGCCCTGCTGGTCTTCTGGGGGCTCGCCCCGAAACTGGGACCCATTGCCGAGTGGGGTCTCGACATCAATCGCAAAACCATCAATGTCGACACTGAAAAATTCGAGACCAGCACGCCCGGCATCTACGCGGTGGGTGACATTAACTACTACCCGGGCAAGAAGAAGTTGATCTTAAGTGGCTTTCACGAAGCGGCGCTCGCCGCGTTTGCCGCCAAGGAACGCATCGAACCCGGCACCAAGGCGCGCTTGCAGTACACAACAACGAGCCCCTTGATGCACGAGCGGCTCGGCATCAAGGACTAGGGCGCTCAAGTTCAGCACTCGCTCGCGGAGAATGAGTTGCCGTACCAGTCGACACCCGAATTTGCAGTTCGAAATATGCAATAATCAGTCGTGCGGGCCGAGAACAACAATCCCACGGCGGTGCCCGCGCAGCAACTTAAAAAATCAACACATCACGCTATCTCAGCGTCGGGAGTGAAAGTATGAATCCAGGAGTGGCTTTGCGTAGTGCGATCCTCGGGCAACTGGCAACGTTGCTGTTGTTGGCCGCAGGCCCGGTCTCTGCACAATCAGATAAACCAAACATACTTGTTATCTGGGGCGATGACGTCGGCGTCGAGAATATCAGTGCTTACCATCGCGGCATGATGGGTGGCAGCACGCCGAACATCGACCGCATCGCAAATGAAGGCGCACTGTTCACTGATGCCTACGCGCAGCAAAGCTGCACGGCCGGTCGCGCGTCATTCATTCTCGGGCAGCACCCGTTTCGTACCGGCCTGTTAACCATTGGCATGCCAGGCGCGAAGCAGGGCATTCAGGCCAAGGACCCGACGATTGCGGAATTGCTAAAACCCCTTGGCTATACCTCCGGTCAGTTCGGCAAGAACCACCTGGGTGACCGGGACGAGCACCTGCCTACGGAACACGGCTTCGATGAATTCTTCGGCAACCTGTATCACCTGAATGCCGAAGAGGAACCGGAAAGCGAGTTTTATCCCAAGGATCCCGAGTTCAGGAAGAAGTTCGGCCCGCGCGGCGTGCTGCACAGTTATGCCGACGGCAGGATCGAGGATACGGGCCCGCTGACACGCAAGCGCATGGAGACCGTCGACGAAGAGTTCCTCGGCGCGGCCGTCGATTTTATCGAACGTGCACACCGTGACGGCAAGCCATTTTTCGTCTGGCACAACTCGACACGCATGCATGTCTGGACGCATCTGAAAGACGAGTCGAAAGGCCAAACCGGATACGGTATGTACGCCGATGGCATGAAAGAGCTTGATGACAGCGTAGGCGTTTTGCTGGACAAGCTCGAAGAGCTTGGCATCCTCGATAACACCATCGTGGTGTTCAGCACCGATAACGGTGCCGAGAAATTCACCTGGCCGGACGGTGGCACTACCCCGTTCCGTGGTGAAAAGGGTACGACCTGGGAAGGTGGCTTCCGGGTTCCTGAAATGGTGCGCTGGCCAGGAGTGGTCAAGCCAGGCACGATCATCAACGATATTTTCTCGCACGAAGACTGGATGCCAACGCTGCTTGCAGCGGCAGGTTCACCCGGCGTGAAAGAGAAGTTGTTGAAGGGCTACAAGGCAGATGGCAAAACTTTCAAGGTGCACCTCGACGGCTACGACCAGACCGACTTGTTGTCAGGCAAAGGGCCCGGTAAACGCAAGGATATCTTCTACTTCGATGCAGCGGGCAACCTCAATGCACTGCGTTACCAGGACTGGAAAATAGCCTGGACCGTGATGGAAGGTAATATCTCCGAGGCTTACCGCATCACGCCGAGCTGGCCGATCATCGTCAATTTACGTATGGACCCGTATGAAGTTGGCCCGGAATCGGGATTGTACACACGCGATTTCTACGCGGACCAGATGTGGATGTTTGTCCCTGCACAGGCAGTCGTGCAGCAGTTTCTCGATACTTTCAAGGAGTTTCCGCCTACGGCGGGCAGTTCCTTGAGCATCGATGCGGTGTTGAAACAACTCCAGACTCCGCCACGACAATAGCCGAACCGCAAGGAACCCGTCCGCGGGGTCGCGGAAAAGGTGCCAGGGGTCAGAGTGCTTTTGGAACAAATTCAACTTTGCCAACACAGTTTGCCAAATCGAGCGAACCAATAAACTTTATGACAATCGGTCCCATCCCCATGAACAAAATGACATGTCAGCTGTTTTTTGCGCTGCTGGCCGCATTCGCGCTGCCGTTGACCTTGCACGCCCAGGACAACGCGGCGGCGCAGGCCAACAACCCGCTCGCGAACACAACGGCGTTTAACGTGCAGGGCTATTACATCTATGACTTTACGGATATTGACGACAGCGGCAGCCAGCTTCTGTTTCGCTATGCGAAACCGCTCTCGTGGGGTTCAACCAAATGGCTCATGCGGGCGACCCTGCCGATCAACAATTTTCCGGTCGGGCCAAACCTTGACAATCGTACCGGCCCTGGCGACTTCGACGTATTCGCAGCCTACCTGGTGGATACGGGAGATCCGGCGATAAGTTTCGGCTTCGGGCCCGATATTGTCATACCAACTGCATCGCCCCAGGGGCTTGGCAACGAGCAATACCAGGTAGGTCTCGCCAATGTCTATTTCAACGCGCGCTCAACGGCCTTGCAGTTCGGTTACCTCGCGATTTATCGAACTGGCATCGGCGACACCAACGGCCGCGACCGCGTCAACCTGTTTGTCTTGCAGCCCTTTGCATTTCTGCAACTGGGTGGCGGCTGGTATACCGGCACGGCACCGATCATGTCGTACGACTTCGAAACCAATAACTACACGATTCCCTTCGGGTTGCGAATCGGGAAAGTGTTCAAGAGCGGCAAAACGGTATTCAATATTTTCGCAGAGCCGCAGGTTTCTGTGGCAGATTCCGGCGCGGGCCTGCCAGAGTCCCAGATATTTTTCGGCGTGAACATGCAGTACTAGCTTTTTTGTCGCACAGCTTGCAACTGTGCCGTACCAGGACAGAATGAACAGGCGTTCAATATGATTCACAAACCAAAGATGCAAAATGAAACCAGCATTCAACGCGCGACCGGCATAACGATCTCGGCCTGCTTTGCGTTGCTCTTATCAGCCTGTGGACCTGACGCGACCGAACCGGAAACCACGCATCCGCCGACCGTGCAAACAACGCCGGCGCCGGAACAGACATTGCAAAGCAAAGCAACGGACGTCCCGCGCAATGCCTACTTCGGTGACACGCACGTGCACACCGGCTGGTCGGCCGATGCGGGCATGGACGGCGCAATTCTGTCACCCGAGGACGCGTATAAATTCGCAATGGGCGAGAAGATCAAGTCAAACACAGGCATGGACGCACAAATCGGTCGGGCTTATGACTGGTTCATGATTACCGACCACTCCGACGGTATGGGGGTGATCAACGAAGTCATTGCCGGCAACCCCGAAATGATGAAGGACGAGACGCTGAAACGCTGGAGCGAGGCCCTGAACTCCGGTGATGAAAAGCGCGCGGCGGCAGCAAAGAGTGAGCTCATCGTCATGCAGTCCGAGGAGCGGCTTCCCGCGGTGATCATGGATCCGAAATGGATGAAGTCAGCCTGGGAAAAGACCATCGACGCGGCCGAGAAATACAACAGTCCTGGCAAGTTCACGACATTTATTGCGTTCGAGTGGACTGTTAACGCGAACGGCGGAAATAATTTGCACCGCAATGTGATTTATCGTGGCGGTGCGGAAAATGCCCGCAAGGTGTTGCCGCTGACCACCTTCGAGACGCAGGATCCCGAAGACCTCTGGGCCTGGATGGCGATCTACGAGAAGAACAGTCGTGAAAAGCTGCTCGCAATTCCGCATAACGGCAATATGTCGAACGGGCGGATGTTCGAGGAGCAGCGTTTTGACGGCTCGCCCATGACGGCGGAGTGGGCGCAGCAACGGGAGAAATACGAACGGCTTTATGAAGTTAGCCAGATCAAGGGGCAGAGCGAGTCGCACCCGTACCTGTCACCAGACGATGAGTTTGCGTCCTGGGACTTATGGGATCGTGGCAACCTGATTCTTAAACCGAAACCACACGGTAAAGAGGACTATCAGTTCGAGTACTGGCGCGAAGCTTTGAAGTCGGGACTGCGGCTCGAAGGAGAGCTTGGTACGAACCCGTTCAAGTTGGGTGCCAATGCGGGCACCGATACTCACACAGGCATCTCGGCAACCGAGGAAGATAATTTTTTCGGTAAGTTCAAGACCCTGGAGCCGTC
Organism: Proteobacteria bacterium UBA1844; assembly: GCA_002338615.1. Lineage (GTDB taxonomy): Bacteria > Pseudomonadota > Gammaproteobacteria > Steroidobacterales > Woeseiaceae > UBA1847. The sequence goes on from DDIS01000054.1 coordinate 5,053, forward strand.
CGATATAGAACGCTGGGACTTCCCGCTTCTAGCCGGGCCAACGGATACCTACTGGGGCTGGGAACAGTCGGCCTCCGGCGCTATGGGTGTCTGGGCCACGGAAAACACGCGTGAAGCGATATGGGACGCGATGTACCGCAGGGAGACGTTTGCAACGACCGGTTCACGGCTGAGGTTGCGGTTTTTCGGCGGCTTTGAGTATTCGAAGAGTGATCTTGAAGAAGCGGACATCATAGCCACCGCGTACGCCAAGGGCGTGCCGATGGGCGGCGACCTGAACAGTGCGCCGGGCGGCAAGGTTCCGAGTTTCGTGGTCGTGGCAATGAAGGATCCGGACGGCGCCAACCTGGATCGCGTGCAGATTATCAAGGGCTGGCTCGGGGCCGACGGCAAGACGCATGAGAAAGTTTACGACGTGCAATGGTCGGGCGATCGCGAACCGGGCACGGATGGCAAACTGCCGGCCGTTGGCAACACGGTCAACCTCGAAGACGCCAGCTATTCCAACTCGATCGGGGCGCCGGAGCTGAAAGGGATCTTTACGGACCCGGATTTCGATGCGTCGCAAAAGGCGGTTTACTACGTCCGCGTACTCGAAATCCCGACGCCACGCTGGACGCTGTATGACAAGGTTCGTAATGGCGCGCATCCGGGCGACGAGGTACCGCTAGTCCACCAGGAACGCGGCTTCTCGTCACCGATCTGGTACACACCCTGAAAAACGAACATTGCCCGTAGGAGCGCCGTCCCCGGCGCGAATTCATGCACTGGATCGCGGCAGGATGTACCTGAATCGCGGCAGGATGCCGCTCCTGCAGCAGGTGCAATTAATGGGCTGCCGGGCGTTGCGATCGCGACGCCCGGCACACAAGCGCTGCTACTTGCTTATCTGGTGCGCATTGTCGAGGGCTTTGCGCAACGCTGTCGCCCATTTTTGAAGTATCTCGTCGGCATCGCCACGATTTGTGAGGCCGTTCGAGTATTGAAAATTGCCGTCTGCATTGTCCTGGCGGTTGTCGATGACACGACCGATCAGGGCATTGGTGGACGAGTCAAGAAAGTCCATGTGCAATGTCATTTCACCTGACGATGCCGTGTAGCTATTGACCATTGCAGCCTGTTGCTGTCGCGTGTCGGGTGCGGTGACATCCAGGTCAACGATTTTCGGTTGCAACAGAAGGACGTCGCTGCCGGACTCAGCAACGACTTCGTAGCCGCCGCTTTCGAGTTCTTTCGTGAACACTTCGCGAAATGCGTCGGACAACGCATTCTGAATTCTTTCCATGTCGGCCGTAGTAACCCGTCCGTCAAGGCCCATCCGGTCCATGTTTTGCTGCACCAGCCAGTGTTTGCGAAACGCAACCGAACAATCATCGAGGCGTACCCGCTTGTAGCCGGCGAGGGTGGCGCCCTCCTTCCAGTACAGCGCGTCAACCTGTTTGCTCTTGACGCGGTCGAGACCGTCGTCAGTCTGGTCCGGGTATTTGTTCCAGGCAAAAGCGATGCTAGCAAACAGACAACTGCTTGCGAGCACGATAGTAACGAGCTTCTTGATAGACATCGGATTCTCCTCGTATGCGAAATTATTATTGGTGTTTGAGAGGCATTTGCGGGCAAGCGTAAAAGGCGCGACATTGTACCGCAGCGCCAAAAGCTTGCCCAATACGCGTTGCGCTGTGAGCGCAGGAGGATCGGGCCGAACCCGTCAAACGACCGCGATTTCAGCGCTGTACAATAGCGGCGTGGATACTCAGTCAATCAAAGCGGCTGTCGCGAGCCTTGGCCTGCAGCTGGGCGCGGGCAAAATCTCCCAGCTCGAAACGCTACTCTCGGAACTTGCACGCTGGAATCGCAAGGTAAACCTGACCGCTGTCCGGGACCCGAACGAGATGATCGCTGCGCACTTGCTCGACAGCCTCGCGGCACGCCCGCTTCTCAAGGGCCAGCGGATTCTGGATGTGGGCACGGGCGCGGGTTTTCCCGGCCTGCCGCTCGCAATCACCGAACCGGACCGCGAATTTCACCTCGTGGACAGCAACAACAAGAAGGTAATGTTCGTCCAGCATGCGGCGAGGGCGCTGGCCCTGGCCAACGTTATCGCCTCTAAAGCGCGAACCGAGGACTATGCACCCGGGCAGCGCTTTGATACCGTGATTGCCAGGGCCGTAGCATCGTTGCCGCGACTCCTGGAAATTGCCGGTCACCACGTAGGAGAGGACGGGGTGTTCGTCGCCTTGAAAGGCAGGCACCCGGCTGAAGAATTACAATCAGTGCCCCCCGAATGGGGCTACGACGTCATCGAAATGCATGTCCCGGGACTCGAAAAAGGCTCGCGGCATGCAGTGTTGATGCGACGTCGCGGAACGAATCAATGACACGCATTATTGCCATCGCAAACCAGAAGGGCGGGGTCGGTAAGACTACGACGGCCGTGAACCTGGCTGCCTCGCTGGCGGCGACGCAGCGGCGAGTGCTGTTAGTCGATCTCGACCCGCAGGGCAATGCGACGATGGGCTGCGGTATCGACAAGATGAGTGTCGAAAGATCATCCTGCGACGTGTTGCTGGGCGACAGTAGCGCTGCCGACTCGATCATATCGGCACCCAAAGGTGGTTTCGCGGTGTTACCGGGTAACGAAGACCTGACGCTTGCGGAGGTGCGGCTGCTGCAGGAAATCGGTCGCGAGATGAAATTGCGCCAGGCGCTCGCACCCGTGAAAGGACTGTACGATTTCATCCTCATCGATTGTCCGCCATCGATCAACATGCTGACGGTCAATGCGCTCACCGCAGCCGATGGCGTGCTGATTCCCATGCAGTGCGAGTATTACGCACTGGAAGGCCTGAGTTCCCTTCTGAACACCATAGAGCAGGTCCGTGCTTCGGTGAATCCCGACCTCGAAATGTTTGGCATCCTGCGCACGATGTTCGATCCGCGTATCAACTTATCGAACGAAGTATCGCTACAACTGATCGAACACTTCGACAGCAAGGTTTTCCGCACGGTCATTCCACGCAACGTGCGCCTGGCCGAGGCGCCAAGCTTCGGCCTGCCCGCCCTGTTGCACGATCGCTCTTCCCGGGGCGCAATCTCATACCTCGCATTGGCCGGCGAGATCCTGCGCCGCGAAGATGCCCGCATGGCAGAAGCAGTTTAATGAAAGATTGTGCTGGTACGCCGCTCCCGTACCGTAGGAGCGGCGTACCGCCGCGATTGTAGCCGATGGCGATTCACGGCAAGATGCCGCTCCTACGGTATGCAATGTTTAACGTTGAGAGCTGAATGAACGTACGAAAAAAACGTCTTGGTCGCGGGCTTGATGCCTTGTTGTCAAAGCCGGCGGCGGAGACGCCCGTTGCTGATGCACAGACCAGTGCTGGCAGCGGTGACCTGTTGCGGCAATTGCCCGTGGACCTGTTGCAACGCGGCCAGTACCAGCCACGTGTCGACATGCGCCAGGAATCCCTGGCCGAGCTGGCGAAGTCGATACGCGCGCAAGGTGTAGTGCAGCCCATCGTCGTGCGCCCGATCAGCAAGGCCGGGCCGGCGCAGCGCTACGAGATCATTGCCGGCGAACGTCGCTGGCGCGCAGCACAATTGGCTGAGTTGCAGGAAATTCCCGCCATTATTCGCGAAGTGGCCGACGAAGACGCAATCGCCATGTCGCTGATCGAGAACATCCAGCGCGAGGACCTGAACCCGCTCGAAGAGTCGCGTGCTCTCGACAGGCTGATTCGTGAATTCGACCTGACCCATGCGCAGGCGGCCGACGCAGTGGGCCGGTCGCGCGCCTCGGTCAGCAATCTGCTGCGCTTGCAGGAATTATCGGCGAAGGTGAAACCCTTGCTTGAAGGGCGTCAGCTCGACATGGGGCATGCACGCGCGTTGCTTGCCATCACCGACCCGGTGCAGCAGTTCGATGTGGCGCGGCAGGTGGTTAAGAGAGGCCTGTCCGTGCGCGAGACAGAGCGCCTGGTGAAAAATATGCTCGCGCCGAAAAGAACCGGCCAAAGCAGCAGTTCGGAGGTCTCGGCAAACGCGGATATTCGCCGGCTCGAAATGGACGTGTCGGAGAAACTCGGCGCCAAAGTGCGCGTCGAACATTCGAAGCAAGGTTCAGGCAAGCTCGTCATCACCTATAACAGCCTCGACGAACTCGACGGAATCCTGAATCACATTAAATGATGCGCGAGCTTCGCAAATGAGTGGCTGGATCGGACTGATCGCGGCGACGGTCGGCGCACTGCTGCCCATCGCAAACCCGTTCAGCACCGCTCCGGTATTCGCCGCGCTGACGCGGGATGAAAGCACGGTGGCGCGCAATCGGCAGGCGCGGCTC
>DDIS01000054.1:9496-34392 GCA_002338615.1 Proteobacteria bacterium UBA1844
ATCGGCAGGCGCGGCTCGCCAGCACCTACATGGCCTGCATACTGCTGGTCGCCCTGATGGCGGGTGCGCTCATACTTGAATTTTTCGGCATTTCGCTACAGGCACTGCGAGTAGCCGGCGGTCTTATCATTGCGCGCATCGGTTTCTCCATGTTGACGCCCGAGCCCGAGCGGCCCATTTCGAGGCGCGACCAGGATGAATCGGCCGACAAGGACGAGATCGCGTTTTCGCCGATTGCAATGCCGCTGCTGAGCGGCCCCGGGTCGATCGCAGTGACCATAAGCATGGCGACCTCGGCCAGGAACCTGCTCGACTATGCGCTGATCGCTGTCGGCATCGTAATTGTCGCGGTTGTTGCATGGATCGTGCTGCGTTCGGCCAGCAGGATCGTCAACTCCATGGGGCGTACCGGCGTCAATGCACTGACAAGGCTGATGGGCCTTGTGCTGGTTTGCATCGGCGTGCAGTTTGTCGTTACCGGTGTGGTGGACCTCGCCACGACGACAGCCGTCGCAGACAAGCTCGGTTCGGTATCGTCAGGACTTGTGCCCAGCTTGACGGGAATGGCCTGGCCACAGGCAAGCCGCGCCAGGAGTGCTGTGCCGTAGTGCACGTGCACCAGCGCGCAAAACCGCGTTTTTCCTCGAAAAAAGTGCCAATATAGGCGCAGGGGAATTCGCGTTTGCGTGTTGCCTTGCCCGGGACCTGCCACTATAATGCGCACGCTACACGCGAGCTCACCTGGAATTTCAGCCAAGAAGCACCGCATATGCGAAGCGCCACCAGCCGCCGGAAACAACCGATGGACGTGGCGTTTTTAGTGCGGGGAGCGAAAAATGCTAAGAATTCTGGCGGCACAGTTCGGGCTCGGCGCGGTTATGGCCGCGGTGTGCTGGAGCATGTACGGGGCCGTTCAAGGTTATTCGGCTCTTTTGGGCGGCCTCATAGCGGCGCTTCCGAATGCCTTTTTGGCGCTTCGGCTGAGCATGCCGCGTCGGGACCCCGGGGCCAGGCCCCTGGTTCGGGCGGCCTACATCGGCGAATTGGGTAAGTTGGCGCTGACGGTGCTGTTGTTCAGTACGGTCTTCGTCACGGTGCGGCCGCTTGCGGCAGCATCATTGTTTATAACGTATGTCGTCACGGCGCTGGTGCCCCTTGCGGGCCTCCTGATGCGCCACGACGACTGGCAACAACGGGATACGGTTGACAAGCATGGCGAGTGAAGGCGGACACGGCCCCGTAACTTCTGGCGAGTACATTGCCCACCACCTCCAGAACCTGCAGTACTGCAAGTCGGACTCGGGCGAGTGGGTGTGGAACCAGTGTGCCGGGAACCCGATGACGATCAACGTCGATTCGATGTTCTGGTCGGTGCTCCTCGGCCTCGTGTTCGTGTTCCTTTTTCGCCTGGTCGCGAAAAAGACCTCAACGGACAAGCCCGGCAAGTGGCAGGCGGCTGTCGAGATTATTGTTGAATTTGTTGATACCTCGGTAAAAGACACCTTTAAAGGCAAGAGCAGCCTGATCGCGCCACTCGGGCTGACAATTTTCGTCTGGGTGTTCCTGATGAACCTGATGGATTTGATCCCGGTTGATGCGATTCCAGGTCTCGCCGGGCTGATCGGCATCCCGTATATGAAGATCGTGCCCTCGACGGATGTCAATGTGACTTTCGGCATGTCCATCGCCGTATTTTTTCTGATTATCTTTTACACGATCAAGAACAAGGGCATCACCGGCTTCATCGGTGAGCTGACCATGCATCCGATCGCACCGCCGAGCAAAGGTCTTGGCCTGATCGCCGCACCCTTTATTATCGCCTTCAATTTCATCCTTGAGTCGGTGGCTTTGCTGGCAAAACCGATATCACTGAGCTTGCGGCTGTTCGGCAACATGTTTGCCGGAGAACTGATCTTCATCCTGATAGCGATGCTCGGGCTCTACCAGTTACCGCTGCATTTCGGGTGGGCCGCTTTTCACGTACTGATCGTGACTTTGCAGGCCTTTATTTTCATGATGCTGACCATAGTTTATCTAAGCCTGGCATCGGAATCGCACTAGTTATTTTTATTTGTATTTTCAATAGGTTGGACAAGTTCCTCGTTAGGAGAAATTGATGGAAACTGTTATTGGCTTCACGGCTATCGCTGTTGCACTCCTGATCGGTCTCGGCGCCCTGGGCGTGGGTATCGGTATGGGCATTCTGGGCGGCCGCTTTTTAGAAGGCGCGGCACGTCAGCCGGAGCTGGCTCCAATGCTGCAGATCAAGATGTTCATCGTCGTTGCACTACTTGACGCGGTTGCGATGATCGGTGTCGGTGTTGCATTGTTCTTCGCCTTTGCGAATCCGTTCATCGGGCAGCTCGCGAACGCACCGGTTATTGGCGGATAAAAATGCAATGCGGTGCCTTGTCTATGGCGACCGCTTGTTTAGAGATGCACGCTAGGAGTATCTACAAGTGGATATGAACCTGACTTTGTGGGGCCAGATGATCGCGATGCTCGTGTTCGTCTGGTTTTGCATGAAGTATATTTGGCCGCCGATCTTAAAAGCGCTCGAAGAGCGGCAAAAGCAGATCGAGGATGGTCTCGCGGCCGCGGATCGCGGTGAAGAGCGTCTCGTGCAGGCGCGTGCCGAGGCAGACGAAATCGTTGCCGAGGCGCGGCAGCAGGCAACCACAATCCTGAACCAGGCGAACGCGCGCGCGAACGAGATCGTAGCCGAGGGCAAGGCTGGCGGCATCAGGGAGCGTGAACGTCAACTCGCGGCAGCCATTGCCGAGATCGAACAGGAAGCCAGCCGTGCACGTGAAGAACTGCGTGGCCAGGTATCCGCCGTTGCCCTTGCCGGCGCCGAGAAAATACTGAGGCGTGAAATCGACGCGCAGACGCACCAGGACATCCTGGGCAAACTGGCACAGGAACTGTAAGACGCAATGGCCGACAACAACACCATTGCCCGACCCTACGCCCAGGCCGCTTTCGATGTCGCCAACGAGGCGGGCGAACTCACAAGCTGGTCGCAAAGCCTCGCGCTCGCGGGCGCGTTACTGGCCAATGGCGAGGTTGCCGACTTTTTAAGCAACCCGGGGCTTGACGGCAGCCAACGGCTGGACTTCCTGACCGAGCTGTTCGCAAAGGCTGGTGCAAGCAAGCTCGCGGGCGGCGACAAACAAGGTACTAACTTTCTGAAGCTGCTGCTTGAATACGGCCGCGTCGCCGTTATGCCGGAGATCTCCGAACATTTCGAGGCATTCAAGGCGAAGGTCGAAAATACGGTGGACGTTACCGTCACCTCGGCAGCGGCGCTTACCGACGCCGATAGAAAAGAATTCGCGCAGGCGCTCGAAAAACGCCTTGGGCGCAAGGTCGAACTCAAGACCGAGATAGATGAAAGCCTCATTGGCGGCGCCGTAATCCGGGCCGGCGATGTCGTCATTGATGGATCACTGCGTGCGCGGCTTGCAGGCCTCACAAACGCACTGGTCAACTAAAAAGGGAAATAGAAATGGCACTCAAAGCTTCTGAAATCAGCCAGCTGATTAAAGAGCGCATCGAGAACTTCGAAGCGACCGCCGAGGCACGCGATGTCGGAACCGTTATTGCTGTTACCGACGGTATCGTGCGCATCCACGGCCTGGCCGATGCACGTTACGGCGAAATGCTCGAATTCCCGGGTAATACCTTCGGCCTCGCACTGAACCTCGAGCAGGATTCAGTGGGTTCGGTGGTCCTTGGTGATTACAAGCACATCTCGGAAGGCGATACCGTCAAAACGACGGGCCGTATTCTTGAAGTGCCGATTGGCAATGCGCTGCTGGGTCGTGTCGTCGACGCGCTCGGTAACCCGATTGACGGCAAAGGGCCGATCAAGGCAGAAGGCTCCGCGCCGATCGAAAAAGTGGCGCCGGGCGTTATTGAACGCAAGTCTGTTGACCAGCCCGTGCAAACGGGCCTGAAGTCGATCGATGCCATGGTGCCGATCGGTCGCGGTCAGCGCGAGCTGATCATTGGCGACCGCCAGACCGGTAAGACAGCCGTTGCTGTGGACGCGATCATCAATCAGCGTGGCACGGGCATCAAGTGTATCTACGTTGCTATCGGGCAGAAGACATCGTCCGTCGCCGGCGTAGTGCGCAAGCTCGAAGAGCTGGGCGCGATGGAGCACACGATCGTGGTTGCCGCAACGGCCGCCGACAGCCCGGCCATGCAATACATCGCACCGTACTCGGGCACCACGATGGGAGAGTACTTCCTCGACAAGGGCGAAGACGCGCTGATCATTTTTGACGACCTCACCAAGCAGGCCTGGGCGTATCGCCAGGTATCGCTGTTGCTGCGTCGTCCACCGGGCCGTGAAGCTTACCCGGGCGACGTGTTCTACCTGCACTCCCGCCTGCTCGAGCGTGCCTCGCGCGTAAACGCCGACTACGTCGAGAAAGTGACCAATGGCAAGGTGAAGGGCAAGACCGGTTCGCTGACCGCACTGCCCATCATCGAGACGCAGGCTGGTGACGTATCCGCATTCGTACCGACCAACGTTATTTCAATTACCGACGGCCAGATCTTCCTCGAAACCGACTTGTTTAACGCGGGTATTCGCCCTGCAATCAACGCCGGCCTTTCCGTATCGCGCGTAGGCGGTGCAGCACAGACCAAGATCATCAAGAAGCTCGGTGGCGGTGTGCGCCTGGCGCTTGCCCAGTATCGCGAACTCGCGGCGTTTGCGCAGTTTGCCTCGGACCTCGACGCCGCGACCCGGGCGCAGCTCGAACGCGGCGAACGGGTCACCGAGCTGATGAAGCAGAAGCAGTATTCACCGCTGTCGGTTGCCGAAATGGCGCTGTCGTTGTTTGCGGCGAACGAAGGCTTCCTGGATAAAGTGCCGGTAGCGAAGATCGTTGACTTCGAAGGCGCTTTGCATGATTACGCACGTGCGAATCACGGCGATATTCTGGATGCGATTAACAAGTCAGGCGATTACAACGACGACGTCGTTGCAGAGCTGAGGAATGTTTGTAAGAGCTTTGCTGAAAAGGGCGCCTATTAGGGATCGCGGCGAGACGCCGCTCCTACGGGCGCGCGCGTCATACGCCATGAATGATTGTAGGAGCGGCGTCTCGCCGCGACAGAGACAAACGTAGGAGCGGCATCTTGCCGCGACAGAGACAAACGTAGGAGCGGCATCTCGCCGCGACAGGGACAGAACGTAGGAGCGGCATCTTGCCGCGACAAACCGATTAGAGATTTCAATGGCAGGCGAAAAAGAAATACGCTCCAAGATCGCTTCTGTAAAGAATATGCAGAAGATCACGGCCGCCATGGAAAAGGTGGCGGCGAGCAAGATCCGTAAAGCGCAATTGCAAATGGAGGCCTCGCGCCCGTATGCACAGAGCATCCGGCGAGTGATCGGGCACCTGTCGAAAGCAAACCCCGACTACAAGCACCCGTACCTGACCGAGCGCGCAGTAAAGCGGGTTGGTTACATTATTATTTCGACGGACAAGGGACTTTGCGGTGGCCTGAACGTCAATTTGTTCAAGCACGTCATCAGCGAAATTTCCAAAGCACAGGCTGAAAACATTGAAGTCGACCTGGCCCTGGTTGGCGCGAAGTCTGTGCAGTTTTTCCGTCGCATGGGCGGCAATGTGCTCGGCACGGCGACGCACCTTGGTGACAAGCCGAGCATCAACGACCTGCTGGGCTCGATCAAAGTCATGCTGGACGCTTATGCGGAAGGCCGCATCGATCGCCTGTACCTGGTGCACAACGTCTTCGTCAGTGCGATGAGCCAGAAGCCGGTCGTCGAAACACTACTGCCAGTGAGCGCAATCGACCTCGGTGACGAGGCTCTGCAGGATCACTGGGACTATATTTACGAGCCCGACGCAGGCGAATTGCTCGATGATGTGCTTATGCGTTACATCGAATCACAGGTCTATCGCGGCACGGTTGAGAACTTCGCCTGCGAAATGGCGGCAAAAATGCTTGCGATGAAGTCGGCCACCGACAACGCCGGCGACATCATCGACACCCTGCAGTTGCAATACAACAAGGCCAGGCAGGCGGCAATTACGCAGGAAATTTCCGAGATCGTTGGCGGCGCTGCGGCGGTGTCAGGCTAGTTATTAAATTTGAAGAATCAGGCAGCGGCCGGGCCGTTGCAACAGACACTTTGTAAGGACTAAAGACATGAGCACCGGAACTACTGTGCAGGTAATTGGCGCCGTCGTGGACGTAAAGTTTCCCGCGAGCCAGATCCCGAACATTTACGACGCACTCCTGATCGACGACGCGAATATCACGCTCGAAGTGCAGCAGCAGCTCGGCGACGGTGTCGTACGCACGATCGCAATGGGCTCTTCGGAAGGCCTGAAGCGCGGCATGGCTGTTACCGATACCGGTGGTCCGATCGAGGTTCCGGTTGGCGCAAAAACGCTTGGCCGCATCATGGACGTACTCGGCAACCCAATCGATAACGCCGGCGAGATTGGCGCCGAGAAGAAAATGCCAATTCATCGTCAGCCGCCGAGCTACGAAGATCAAGCCGCGACGACGGAATTGCTGGAAACCGGTATCAAGGTTGTCGACCTGATCATGCCGATTTCCAAGGGCGGTAAGGTCGGCCTGTTCGGCGGTGCCGGTGTCGGCAAGACGGTCACACTGATGGAGTTGATCAACAACATCGCGAAAGAGCACGGTGGTTATTCGGTATTTGCCGGTGTGGGCGAACGTACTCGCGAAGGTAACGACTTCTATCACGAGATGACCGAGTCGGGCGTTATCGACAAGGTGTCGCTCGTGTACGGCCAGATGAACGAGCCGCCAGGCAACCGCCTGCGCGTTGCGCTCACCGGCCTGACCATGGCCGAAGCGTTCCGGGACGAAGGCCGCGACGTACTGATGTTTATCGACAACATCTATCGTTACACGCTTGCCGGTACCGAGGTATCCGCACTGCTCGGCCGCATGCCGTCTGCCGTGGGCTACCAGCCGACGTTGGCCGAGGAAATGGGTGTGTTACAGGAGCGAATTGCTTCAACCAAGACCGGTTCGATCACTTCGTTCCAGGCCGTCTACGTTCCCGCGGACGACCTGACCGACCCGTCACCGGCAACGACCTTTGCTCACCTTGACGCAACGCTAGTACTGTCGCGTAACATCGCCGAGCTTGGTATTTATCCGGCCGTTGATCCGCTCGACTCAACCTCGCGGATTCTCGATCCGCTGGTCATCGGCCAGGAGCACTACGACTGTGCACGTGGCGTGCAGGCCGTGTTGCAACGTCTTAAGGAATTGCAGGATATCATCGCCATTCTGGGTATGGACGAGCTCTCCGAAGAAGACAAGCGCACGGTCACCCGCGCGCGCAAAATACAGCGTTTCCTGTCGCAGCCGTTCTTCGTTGCCGAGGTGTTCACGAACTCGCCCGGCAAGTACGTGTCGCTGGCAGAAACGATTCGCGGCTTCAACGGTATTGTGAACGGCGACTACGACCACATTCCGGAGCAGGCGTTCTACATGGTTGGCACGATCGACGAAGCGGTCGAAAACGCCAAGAAGTACTCGTAAGGAATCGCGCCGGGGACGGCGCTCCTACGGGTGCACGAGTACGGCAGAGGCGGCGCGATGATGACAGGCGTAGGAGCGGCATCCTGCCGCGATTATAAATGGCACAGGAGCGGCATCGTGCTGCGAAAGAGGACCGATGGCTACGATCCACGTTGACATAGTTTCCGCGGAAGGCGAGATCTACTCAGGCGACGCCCGCATGGTCTATGCGCCGGCGCAGATGGGTGAGGTTGGCATCGCGCCGCGACACGCACCGCTACTCACGGCACTGTTGCCCGGGCAGGTGCGCATCGAAGATACGGACGGCAAGGAAAAAGGCTTCTATATCACGGGCGGCATGCTCGAGGTACAGCCGCACAACGTCACGATCCTCGCTGACACCGCATTGCGCGGCGACCAACTGGACGAAGCGGCCGCGCTCGCTGCCAAGCAAAGCGCCGAAGAGTTTCTGAAGGGTGCATCCAGTGAAACGGACCTGCGCCGCGCCCAGGCCGAACTCGCCGAAGCGGAAGCCCGCTACCGCGCCGCGCAAAAGCTGAAGGGCCAGCGCTAAAAAGAAAAGTGCCTCGTTTTTTTTACAGCACGCCGAGCCTGTTCGTGAGTTCGACGGGTTTGCCGTCCGCATCCAGCAGTTTGCGGGGTGGATCCAGCTTTTGTGTAAGCGGCGTGACAATCAACATGGTGGCGAGAGATACGCCCAGGCCGACAAAATCTCCGGGCAGGTTCGGGTAGTACACCGAGGTCGCAAGCCAGGTGATGATGCCCGCAATCATCGCGGCCAGCGCGCCCGCGCGATTCGCCTTCTGCCACCAGACGCCGAGTATGAACGGTACGATAACGGCTGAGAGCATCAGCAGGTTCGCGTCGAGCATGGTGTTGAATACAACCTGCGCATTGAGCGCCATGCCAACACCGATGATTCCGCAGCCCGGAATACCCCAACGTACGACCGTAAGACGCAGCCGCTCGGACGGGTTGCGTTTGACGAACGGCAGCAAGTTGGTACTGACTATGCTGGCCGACGCGAGTAAGGCACTGTCGCAGGAACTCATGATGGCGGCGAGAATGGCGCCGACAAACACGGCAATAGCGACCGGGTGCAGATGCTCAAAAGCCAGTGCCGGGATGATAGATTCGGGGTCCTCCAGCCCCGGCATCGTGACGGAGCCAATGATGCCGAGCAGCACCGGCACCATCGCAAAACAGAGATAGCCCGCCGCCCCGAGATAGAACGACTGCTGTGCCACCTTCTCGTTTTTTGCAGCGAGCGCCCGTCCGATCAGGGACTGCGACGCTATGTCCGCAATACCGAAAATCACCCACGCGCGCAGGTAATTAAGCCAGCGCTCACCCGTATTCTCGAGTGGCACCATGCGGAAGCTGTGTTCCGGCAGCTTTGCCGCAATCGGCGCCCAACCGCCAGCATCGATCAGAACCGCAACGAGCAGCGTAATCAGGCCCACGGCAATCACCGCGAGTTGCACGGCATCCGTCAGGGCAACAGCCAGCATGCCCCCCAGCATCGTATAAAGGATAACGACGACCGCCCCGCCGAGAATACCCATGACGAGTGGTATGCCGGTCAGGCTTTCGAAAACGATGCCAAACGCGACCAGCATTGCGGAGACCCAGAAGATACTCGATGCCAGCGCACCGATCGAGGCGATTAATGACGCGGTCCGCCCGAAACGCTGTTCCACGAACTCGATGAAGGTCAGAAACTTCAGGCGTCGAAACAGGCGGGCAAAAAACAGGCCAATGAGCAGGATGCACAGAGTAGCGCCAAAGGGGTCGGCGATGACGCCCAGCAGGCCGTCCTGGTACGCTGCACCTGCCCCACCGATCATCATGCCGCCACCGAACCAGGTGGCAATAATGGATGAGGCGCACAACCAGAGTGGCAGGCGCCGACCGGCGACGATGAACTCGGAAACGGAGTGCGTTTTGCCGGCGGAGTAAATGGCGATGGCGATCATGATCACGATGTAGATCGCGACGCCAATGAAAATAGTCATTTCCAGACTCATCGGCGGGAATGGTACGGACGCATGGGGGCAAATGCCACGACTCTTTGCAGGGCCCGGCCCTGCCGCATCTGCGCGCTTCCTGTATCATGCGCACGCATAGGAATAAGGGAGCTGCAGCTTGGGTTTGAGTGTCATTATTCTTGCCGCGGGTCAGGGCAAGCGCATGCATTCGGCGCGGCCGAAGGTATTGCAGCTACTCGCTGGTCGACCGTTGCTGGCGCATGTGCTTGCTTCTGGCAAGGCGCTCGGTGCCAGCGACATCTGCGTGGTATACGGACACGGCGGCGACGAGGTTCAGGCCGCCTTCGAGGGCCAGGCAATTCGTTGGGCATTGCAGGCCGAGCAGCTAGGTACCGGCCATGCGGTGCAACAGGCAATGGACGGTACGCCCGACGATAACCGCGTACTCATTCTGTTTGGCGACGTGCCCTTACTGCTCCCCGGAACCTTGCAAAGCCTGATGGATGCAACCAGCACTGGCGAGATGGCGATTCTTACCGTCGTCGTGGACGACCCGGCCGGCTACGGACGCATTGTTCGCGAGCATGGCAACGTGGTGCGCAATGTCGAACAAAAAGATGCCACGAACGATGAGCTGGCGATTCGCGAGATCAACACGGGCGTGATGTTGTGTCCGGGAGCAAAACTCAAAGCCTGGCTGGCACGACTCGACAATAACAATGCTCAGGGCGAGTACTATCTTACCGATGTCATTGCGATGGCCGTGGCGGACGGCGTCCGTGTTCATGGCATCAAAGCCACCAAGCAGGAAGAAGTCATGGGTATCAACGACAAAAAGCAACTGGCCGAGGCCGAACGGGCGCTGCAACGGAGGCAGGTCGAAGAGCTGATGGAGCAAGGCGTTGGCTTCGCGGACCCGGCCCGGGTGGACATTCGCGGCACGCTCCGCTGCGGCAAGGACGTATATATTGACGTCAACGCGATTTTCGAAGGGACGGTGACGCTTGCCGACGACGTCCGGATTGAATCGAACAACCTGATTCGTGACAGCCGTCTGGGTGCCGGCACCGTGGTTCATTCAAACTGCCACATTGAAGGTGCGACGACGGGTCCAGGCTGCGAGCTCGGGCCCTTCGCGCGCCTGCGGCCGGGCACGGAGCTCGCCGCCAATGTGAAAGTCGGCAATTTTGTCGAGATCAAGAAGAGCAACGTCGCGGATGGCAGTAAAGTGAATCACCTGAGCTATATCGGAGACAGCGATATTGGTGCCAACGTAAACGTAGGCGCAGGTACGATTACCTGTAATTACGACGGGATGAACAAGTACCGGACCAGGATTGGTGACGGCGCATTCATAGGCTCGGGTGTGAACCTGGTGGCACCGGTCGAAGTTGGTAGCGGCGCAACGATCGGTGCGGGCTCCACGATTACGAGGCAGGTGCCCAACGGAGAACTGGCGATTTCGCGTGCGAAGCAGGTCACCGTCAAGGGCTGGAAGGCGCGGAGCAAACGAATTGAGAAGCGTGGGGACTGAGACCATGACTATTGGACTGGCAACGGGTACGCAGCCGTGCACCTGCACGGCCCCGCCAGGGAGCGGCGACTGATGTGTGGAATCGTCGGTGCCGTAGCCGAACGAAATATTGTACCAATCCTGGTCGAGGGCTTGCGCCGGCTCGAATACCGCGGCTATGACTCAGCGGGGGTTGCGGTCATTCAACAGGATGGCGAAATCGGCTTATGCCGCACCGTCGGCAAGGTTGCCGAGCTCGACAAGAAGCTCGCAGACAAAGAACTTTCGGGCCGGATCGGTGTCGGGCACACACGCTGGGCAACGCACGGCGGTGTTACCGAGGCGAACGCGCACCCGCACCTGTCAGGCGGGCGCGTCGGGGTTATTCATAACGGCATTATCGAGAACTTTCAGCCTATTAAAGATCGCTTGATTGCAAAAGGTTATGGGTTTGTCTCGGAAACAGACACCGAGGTAGCAGCTCACCTGGTCTATGACTACCTGGCAGAGGGCCTGGACCTGGTTGAGGCGGTTACAAAATCAGTGGCGGAGTTCAAAGGCGCTTATGCCCTGCTCGTGATCGATGCCGAGGACCCGCACAGAATCGTGGTCAGTCGGGTCGCCAGCCCGCTCGTCATTGGGCTTGGTCTCGGCGAAAACTTTGTGGCCAGTGGCGTACCGGCACTGTTACCGGTCACACAACGATTTATTTATCTCGAGCAGGGCGATATCGCTGAAATACGGCGCGACAAGGTCACCATATTTGACGCCAATGGCAACGAGGTAACGAGGGAGGTTCACGAAACCCAGTGGGACAGCGAAGCGGCTGAAAAGGGTCCATACCGGCACTTCATGCTCAAGGAAATATTCGAGCAGCCGACTGCGCTGGCCCACACTCTGTACGGACGCGTCGCGAACCAGAGGGTGTTGCCGGAGTCGCTGGGCCCGAGGTCGACCGACTTGCTCGCGAAGGTCGAGAACATTCATATCATTGCCTGCGGCACCAGCTACCACGCTGGCTGCGTTGGCCGCTACTGGATCGAAGCGCTGGCCGGCGTGCCCTGCCAGGTTGAGATCGCAAGCGAGTATCGCTACCGACACGTCGTGGTACCACCGAATACCCTGTTTGTAACCTTGTCGCAATCCGGTGAAACTGCGGACACGCTCGAGGCCTTACGTATAGCGAAAGTTTCGGGTTACCTCGGCACCCTCACGATCTGTAACAGCGCACACAGCTCGATGGTACGTGAGTCCGATCTCGTGATGATGACCCAGGCGGGGCCCGAGATCGGCGTCGCAAGCACCAAAGCATTTACAACTCAACTGCTTTCGGTGTTGCTGGTGACATTGATGCTGGCGAAACAACGTGGGCTCGATGACGCAAAAGAGAAAGAGTTCGTTGCAGCATTGACGCATTCCGCGGTTGCCTGCGACAAGGTCTTGCAAATGAACGAACAGCTGAAAGTACTCGCCGAAGATTTTTCCGAGAAGCAGCACACACTCTTTCTGGGGCGCGGCCCGATGTGGCCAATAGCCATGGAAGGCGCCCTGAAGCTCAAGGAAATTTCCTACATACACGCGGAGGCCTATGCGGCCGGTGAACTCAAGCATGGGCCGCTGGCGCTGATCGATGACGAAATGCCGGTGGTGGTGGTTGCGCCGAACAATGATCTGCTCGACAAACTCAAATCGAACATGCAGGTCGTACGTGCTCGTGGTGGCCAGCTCATCATATTCGCGGACAAGCAGGCGGGCATCAAGAGCGAGCCCGGCATCAAGGTGATCGAGATGCCACATACCGACAGGCTGATCGCACCCATTGTTTACACGGTGCCGCTGCAGTTGCTTGCCTACCACGTCGCTGTTTTAAAAGGCACGGACGTAGACCAGCCAAGGAATCTTGCGAAGTCTGTGACGGTCGAGTAGCGGCTGCGCGCCACTGACTTCCGGTCCCGACAGTTAAACTCTGTCACAAGACAACTGGCTCCGTCACTTTGTGGATTGGTGTTGCTGCGACACGTGCGTGTGAGCCTAGTCGTCAGGCCGCCCATGCGGATTGACGCATGTATATGCACGCCACACAGGGAAAATGTTCATGAAGTCTGAAAATAGCTGGGCGGCGCTTAGAGCCATTCGTGCGCATCTGTCCTCGACGGGGCTCACCAGCGAAAGCGCCGCTGTCCCGCAACTCCCACTGGTTTTCCTGGACTCAGTGCTGCGCGGCATTGGGCAGGTAATGTTGCAGAACAATAGCTATGCGGGCCTTCTTTTCCTGATTGGCATTTTCTACAACTCAGTGCTATTCGGATTTGCGGTTCTGGTCGGAGCGGTCGCGAGCACGGCGACCGCCGTGCTCCTTGGAGTCGCTCGTTCATCCGTGCGGGCTGGACTGTTCGGTTTCAATGGTTCGCTCGTTGCAATAGCCTTGCTCTATTTTCTTGAGCCGGAACTGCTGACCTGGGGCTACGTCGTTCTCGCGGCAGCCTGCACAACGGTCGTTATGGCGGCATTGCTCAATCTCCTAAGCACCTGGAAGATTCCCGCGCTCACGGCTCCCTTCATTCTCGTCACCATGCTTTTTATTCTGGCGTGTGCGCGCTTCGGGCGTCTGAATTCAACAGACGTACTACCGACCGCCGGACTTCCCAAGGCCGCGGCGGTTGAGGGCATCGTGACCTTCTCGACAATAGTTGAGGGGCTCTTCAACGGCGTGGCACAGGTGTTCTTCCAGGGTGCCGCCATGACAGGCGTCTTTTTCGTAGCCGGGCTCCTGATCAGCTCGCGAGTGGCCGGCGTAGCCGCTCTTCTAGGCTCATTCGTGGGTTTGCTCGTCGCGTGGGGTTTGGGCGCCGCCGAGCCGGCGATTCGCGCGGGAGCGTTCGGCTTCAATTCCGTGCTGACGGCCATTGCGCTTGGTAGCGGTATTTTCGTATTGAATGCCGCATCGGTTGCATACGGGACACTTGCCGTGGTGGCAACGGCCATCGTGTTTGCGGCAATGTCGGCTGCGCTGGAGCCGCTCGGGATGCCGGCGCTGACAGCGCCTTTTGTGATTGTCGTCTGGCTCTTCCTGCTGGCGAGTCCGCTCTTTCCACAGATTCGAACGGTGGCAAGCAGATGATGCCGTGCAGTGGTGGCGGGCCGTATTGAGCGCGCTTTTTGCCGGGGGGTCCGTCGCACTGCTCCGGTAGCCACAGCCTCACAATTTGCTGCGGGCGACAGGCCCTTTGGACCTGCGCCTGAGCTCGAACGCCAGGCAGCTCGACACGTGTTGCGTGATGTGTAACAGGCGATTGAAGATATGGACGTCACCCGGGGGCAAGCTTCACCCCCGTAAAGGAAGGCTTAAGGGGCGCTGGTCGAATTGGTTGTTGTAACATGGCAGCCGGTTTCTCAATAGCGAGAGCGAAATTGAATACTGTTGGCGTAGGCATAGCGGTTGGTACCGCAGTTGGCGTGGCATTGGGTGTAGCCATAGGCAACATTGGCGCAGGCATCGCCGTTGGGATTGCTGTTGGCGCAGCCATCGGGCTGTTTCGACAAAAAAAGGGCGGCTAAATTTGATACTCGGGATTGCGCGTATGCCCCGGCTTGGCCGACGCTGTGCAACGCATCCACCCGACCTGGGCGGTTAGATGCGGCCACTACTGATCACTTGTCGACAAAACATTACTATCTGGTGACTTATCAAATCGTGATTCGCCAGGTAAAGAGGTACTTACAGTCCGTGCACACCGCAGCGGACATGAATCATAAATTGGGGGAGCGTTATGGATGTTATTGGAGGCGGTCCAGGAGACTATTCCTGCCAGTCAATTGCTCGTGTTTGCGGTCAAGGACGGATGGGAACCTCTTTGCACGTTCCTTGACAGGCCAGTGCCGGACAGTCCGTTCCCCCGTACCAACGACAGGCAGGAATTCTGGGACATAGTGAACGCCAACACCTGAACAAGGTGGGAAATCGCAAAGGCGCTGGCTGAACTTCCGACCGCATTGTGTCTATCGTCCTTAGGCGCAAGAGAAAAGAGCTAAAGATTTCACTTCCAAATACCCTAAGATCGCTGATTCACGGAATGTCGAGCCGGGGACTTTGCTCCGGTAAGACTGTTTCATAGGCATCGTATGCCTGTATCTGTCCTGACGCGGTCGCAATCGCCGTACCTGCTGGTGACCGCAACGACGATATCCCGATATCACTGCGCAAGATCATGAGCGCGGCCGCGCGTTCAGCAATGCCTGGTACAAAGGCGCAGTCCACCGGTCCGGCCAAAGCTGCAACTGCTGCTCCAGCGCCTGGCGAATAACGGCAACTTCGGCATTGGCGCTGTTCTCGGCACGTTGGCCATTTGCGGGCGGAGCACCATTCGTGCCCGTGCCGGCCTGCACCAGAAATTGCTTGCCGATTTCATTGTATCGGTTGCAAGCCTCGATGATGGAATCACTCACCTTGCCTTCATCAAATTGGGTTGTCATTGCAGAAAAGTCAAAATCATATGCCTGGTCGGAAGGTGCGTAGGATGCGCCGATGATCTGTACATCGAGATCCGCGTTATTCGACGCATGCGGCCAGTACGGAGCAAATTCAGCAACTTCAAATCGCCACGCAGAGCCGTAGATTGCATACGTTCCACGCGGGGCGCAGTGCTCGGCAAGCTTTTGTTCTACAAAAGAGTCGAAGGAATGAGACGCAGCCCAGGCTTTGCGAATAGCAGGCTCATATTGCTTGCGATTATTCTCCAGGTCTTGTTCGGTCGCTGGAGCCGGCGGCGGCTGATCGTCGTCATGGGCCTCGGAATTGTCGCCGCTGCCGCCTCGCGCTTCGGCGAGCAAGCGCTCTATTTGCTCGTCATTTAGCATGCTCAGAGTAGTGACTAGCTGGTCATGCATCATCGGTCGGAGTTGTGGATCCATCGATTCAAGCAATTCGTTAAGCGCCGCTTGTTGACTTGGCCGCAATGCTGGCTCGGCCGTCGCCGCCATCGTCATCAAGGACAGGAATAATGCCACCCAAAACTGCGCTGTATTCATGGTTAACCCTCAGAAATCGGCGGCGATTATGCGCCTGGAATTGGCGTGTTGGAAAGGGCTGCTGGTTGTCTCGCCAATTGCCCTGACAGGCATATACCGGTACATCAGGCATCCTTATCCGGCGCGGCCTTCCGCGCCGTTGTATCCCTTAATCGCGAGGCAAGCGAACGTCGAAGGCGATGGCATCGAGTTGCTTTGGCGCTTTCCCAATGGACTCAAGAAACGGTAACCATCGTGGGTCGGAATGCAGGTTTTCGAACAGTGGCTCGGCAACGATGTCCGCAAGACCGGGGTCGCCGTAGGCTACCGCTTTTTGCAGGTAGTTGAACGCACCATCACGCTGTTTCCGGAAAGCCAGCACATAAGCGATGTTGAAAGCGGCTTCGTGCGCATGTTTTTCAATGAGTTCGGCTTGCAGTTCGTCTGCAACCCCGGGTTCGCTGAGTGCATGATAGGCCAGGATTTTTCCGATCAGCTGCAGCACTTCAAAAGGTTCGCGCTGCATTGATTCAAGTGCTGCCGCGGCGTCACCTGCCAGCAACTGGCCGATACCGAGCTGGTAGTAAGCGCCGATGCGATTCGGGCTGAGTTGCAATGCGGTGTGGAACGATGCAATGGCATCGGCGTAACGACCGGCGTACAGGTAGCTGCCGCCCAGGTTGAAATGCCCGGCCGCGTTCACCGGATCGCGCGCAACGACGTATTCATCCAGTACGACGCACTCTTCTATCCGGCCGAGACTTTTTAGCAGTGACGCGGCATCACCTATGGCGCCCACGTTTCCAGGGGCGAGCTCCAGTGCCCGTTCATATTCCGCGGCGGCGCGCGCAAGGTCCCCTTCCTGCAGTAAAGCGATCCAGCCAAGACGCACATGGGCCGGCGCAAACTGCGGGTCGATCATGAGCGCCCGCTCAGCAGCTTCTCTTGCCAGTGCGAATCCCTCGTCCCAGGAGCGCAAACCCTTGCTGGCCTGGTTCAGGTAGTTTCCCGCCAGCGCGTCCCAGGCATTCGTATAATTCGGGTCTATCTCGAGCACGCGTTGCAAAAGTTCAACGGCCTGGGCATAAGCCTCCGCGCTGCCCTGCGGGCTGAGGAATCGGGCTTGCAGGTAGAGTGTGTATGCCTTTGGATCCGTGGTTCTCGGCCGCGGCAGATCCCCGAGCAGACTGAGCTTGAGGCGTTCTGAGACGGTGAAAGCGATTTCTTCCTGGATCGCGAAAATGTCGCCGAGCGTGCGGTCAAAGGTTTCCGACCACAGATGCGTATCGGTGCGCGCATCGATCAACTGCGCCGTGATGCGCACTCGGTCGCCGTCCTTGCGAACGGAGCCTTCGAGCACATGTGCCACGTGCAACTCTTCTGCGATCTGGCCGATCTTGACGTCTTTGCCCTTGTAGGAGAATGCCGAGGAACGCGAGATAACTCGCAGCTCAGGAATCTTCGCAAGCAGGTTCAGCAACTCTTCCGCGATACCGTCCGAGAAAAATTCGTTGCCCGCATCGCCGCTCATATTGACAAAGGGCAGCACGGCAATTGATTGGGTGCCATAGGCATCAAGCAGAGCGTCCGTGCGTGCCTGTTGGCGGGCGACTTCAACCTGGCTTGCAAACTCCGCCTGGCGAGCCGTTTCGCGTTGCGGGTCCAGTACGAAACGGTCGATGGCGAATACGCAAAGTGCGAGTGCAAGTATCACCATGATAATACGGTCCAGGCGCTTGCTTCCCTCCGGCGACAGGTTGATGTCGACTTCGGATTCCTTCCGCAAACCCTCCGGCGTCAGTCGAAAGGCCCAGGCCAGCACAAGGGCCGGTACGAATCCAATCGCGAGCAAGACAACAACAACCCGGGCCGGTGTGTCACCGAAGCCGAACAGTGGAAAGAGCGTCCCGGCAACCTGGATGAGAAGCCAGGCTGCCAAAAGGTAGGCGGTGCCGACCCGGAATACATTCCTCCTGCTGAATTCGGCGATGAAGGACATAAGTTGGCGATACCATCCGGGTGACGGTGCCGATTTAAGCAACCGCCGATGCCTTTGTATAGATGGGCATGGCAGGAATTGACCCCTTCCGGCGGCAAGCCACTGATGTCATGATGGCGTCGATAGCAGCGGACAGGTGATCGTTTATGGCAGCGTCGTCAGACGACACGACTCTATTTGAAGAAGAGGCGAAGCGCCGCGTGCGCGATGCCATCGAGATCCGCCAGGTTGCCGATTTCTCGGCCTTGCCCAGCGAGCAACGGCGACTGCCCGCCACCTATTTACAAAGGCTGATATCCGGTTCCGATAGCGATGGCGCCAGGCTTTGTTGCCCGCTGCGCATCAAGGGCGCCGACATTACCGGCGTCTTGCTGCCGCCGACCTCGGCCCAGGATGGGGGGCGTACCGCCCTGCAATTTCGTGACTGCAGATTTGACGCTGCGGTCGATTTGAGCGGTGCCGAGTTCCTGGTATTGCGATTTATCAACTGTACGTTACCGGCATTCATTGGTGCGGGCCTGCGGGTACGCGCCGATCTCGATTTCTCGGGTTCGACGTTCACGGGTGTTCGTGATTTCGAATCGGAACTGAGCCACGTCGGTACCTGTGCGATTCATCTCAACAATGCACATATCGGCGGCAAACTGGACCTTTCGTCCAACAAAGGGTCCCGCTTTAGTGCTACCGGCACCATCCGGCTCGACGGTGCGCACGTCGACGGGGATGTTTCGCTGGCCGGTGCACTGCTCGATGGTCGTGGCGAGCCCGCGCTGAGTGCACGCTCGATAAACATTGGCGGCAATATGCGCTTGAAGCCGGCAGCGGGAAATCGCTGTGAGGCCACCGGTGAGATTGTTTTCGCCGCGGCGCACATAACGGGGGATCTTGATTGCGACGGCGCGCGCTTCTGGAATCCGGACGGCCGTGCAATGCATTGCGAAGATCTGCGGGTCGAGTCTGTATTTCTTTCGAGAGACGACCCCACGGGGCAGCGCTTCGAAGCGGCCGGCAGGTTGAATTTTCTTTCCGCGGTAATTGGCGGCAGCTTTTTCCTGACCGAAGCCCGGCTGATACCGGGTCCCGA
The DNA here is from genome assembly GCA_002338615.1 of Proteobacteria bacterium UBA1844. Taxonomy (GTDB): domain Bacteria; phylum Pseudomonadota; class Gammaproteobacteria; order Steroidobacterales; family Woeseiaceae; genus UBA1847. The sequence goes on from DDIS01000054.1 coordinate 28,660, forward strand.
TTACACGGACCTGCAAAAGAAGGGTGGGCCGATTGCGCTTAATCTGCGGCAGGCACGAATTTCGAATGCCCTGGGTTTACGTAACAACGCCGAGCTCGAAGACAGCGTGGGTCCACCCGCAAAAAATGACGCGCGGCGGCCGGTTCAGGGCTGGTTTCTGCTGACTGGCGCAGAACTGAGTTCCATCCTGGACAATGTCGAAACGGGTTGGCCGGCTGCGGGTTTTCTGGATCTTGAGGGAGCAAGGTATTCATGGATCCGTCATGTTGGTAGCGGTGACCTGATTGCCAGGCGCGTAGCCTGGCTACGCCTGCAGTTTCCGCGCGGGAAACCGAATGCGCGCAGCTTCAGGCCACAACCGTACGAGGAGCTGACCCGCGTGTTACGTCAGCACGGACTGACGAGCGAGGCCGATGCGATTGCGGTCGAAAAAATTCGCATGCGGCTTGCGGCCAAAGTAGATGGTCCGTGGTCACGCATCTTCCCGAGATTGCTGATGCTTATCAGTAGTTATGGCTACTCAACAAGGCGTGCAGTGATGTCATTTGTCATCTTTGTCCTGCTCGGCGCCGGCATGTACGCCACCGCATTGTTTGGTTTCCAGCAACCGTTCCTGCCAATTGAATCCGATCCCGCGCCTGTCACCTACCAGTTCGCTTTCGGTTGGCTGCAGCTAACGACCGATCGAGGTTGTCCCGGGCTCGATGTGATGCACTACGCGCTCGATGCGGCGCTGCCGGTGATTGATCTGAGCCAGGACCTGCGTTGCCGCTTTTCGCCAGAGGGGCCGGGCCGCGAGTTGTGGCTCTTGTTGCACAGCCTGTTTGTTATCGCCGGTGCCGCGTTATCCGCGGTCGTCGTCCTGACGCTGACGGGTGTGTTGCGTCGCGATTGAAAGTAACAGACCGAGTTGAAATCTAGAACTTGAACCGGGCACGCCTCGGTTCGAGGCCCTGGATCTCATCCTGCGCGATTCCCGAGCGCCGGAAGCTGACCCGCGCCGTAATTGCCGCGAGCGCGAGTATGAACACGCCCTGAAATGCGAGCACGACCCCGGACGGAATCCAGCCGATCGACATGCGCGCATAAAGTTCTTGCCAGGTATAAGCCTGTGTCGGGTGCAAGCTCAGTTTGAGCCACCACGCGCCGAAAAGGAGTGAGAAAACAAACAGGTAATTTCGCCTCAGGCGAAACCCGATGGCTTCGAGCATGGTGCTCTTGAATTTCGGCGAATGCAGGTCCCTGGTAATCATCTGGCGCCATTGCCGCATTGGCGATTCGAGGTTCCTGTTGATGATGGGTATCAAGGTGTTTTCCTCGATGAGTCGCACGCGCGCCCGGTAAACCTCAAAATACCGGTAGCGGCGTGCTTCGATGAGCAAGAAAAACAGCATGATAAAATTCGAGAGCAGGATGATGACATGGCTGTTGCCCGGACCCGAGAATGAATACGACAATACGCCAGCCATGCTTAGAACGGCCCAGTTCGTTGTAGTATCCAGGCGCTCGCGCCAAACCATCGCTCGCTGTAGTTCGCCGCGATAGAAATGCGTCATCACGTTGAAATATTCCGGGCGCGTCAGCGGATGATCTTCGAAACTCGACCAGCGGCCCGGTGGTTTCCTTTGATCAGGTTCCATGGTGTTATTGTAGCGTACTCAATGTGCCCGGCTGAAAGATCGAGGAAGCAGTCGGCGGCGATCGCCCGGCAGGTTTCGACCAACCTGCCCTCAAAATTCATGAAATTTCCACAGAATCTTCAAGCTTGCGAGACACGGGCTGTGTACATTGGTTCTGAGGGGTGGCGCCAACCTCACGCTTACCAACAACGACAGGAAAATGATATGAAAGCAGCACGCAATGAAATGCCAACGCGGCTTGAAGCCGGTGGAGTCTGCATTCAGGCCCACGACTGGGGTGAGATGAACGTGGCGCGAATCCGCTTTCCGAAAGGTGCGGATGCGACGCCACTGCTGGCCGGGTTGCCGGATAACCTGTGTCAGTGTCCGCACTGGGGCACCGTTTTGAAGGGGGCCATCAATATCCGCTTTGCTGACGGCCAGGAAGAGACCGTGAAAGCCGGCGAAGTTTACTACTGGCCGCCTGGTCACACCGTCTGGGTTGATGAAGACTACGAAGCGCTCGAATTCAGTCCCGCAGGCCCAATGGGGGAGGTCATAGATCATCTGAAAGCAAAGATGCAAGCCTAGCCCCGGCTAGCAGCTTGCGCGGTAGCAGCCGCACGAGCCGACGATGCACGATGCGTTGTCGCGAGCAAAAAAAGCCGGGCAGTGCCCGGCTTTTTTGTAACGCAATGCGAACGTTCACATAGTCTTTTCGTGCACGATATCCCACATGTAGTCGACGTGCGGGCCGCATATTTCTGCGAATTCCTGGCCCATCGCATTGTCACCGTCGTCGCCGTAGAGCGCTGCGATTGCGGCGCTGCGAGCCTTGATCAAAGACTTTTGGCTCGCGGCCGTCATCGTCTGCAGCTTACGATACTTGCCACCGACAATATGCGATGACCAGCCCCAGGTCGTCAGGCTCCCGTCCTTGACCAGCTTGTCGAAAATCGGTGCGAAGTGCTCCTTGACGATTTCATCCGCACGATCTTCACGGCCGACGTCGCATACGTAGTAGACGGAAAAGGAGGCCGCGCCGCGTTTGCTTCCTTGCGAGCCGATTTCGCCTGACCAGATGTAGTCATCGTGAGACGGACAGGCTTCGTTGAACGCTTTCGTAGCCTTGGCAGCCGCTGCCTTGTTGCCAGCCGCGGCATCGAGTGCCTCGCCGATTGCGTCCTGCGCATCAAGCAGGTCCTCTATCGAACCGGCCTGCGAATAGCGAACACGTCGCCATTGACCACCCGTATGATGCGCAAGCCAGCCCCATCCCAGTATCGTGCCCTGGTCGACAAGCTTGTCCATAACGGCTACATCGTCCGCGACCATGTCATCGACGGCATCCTGCATGGCAGCGTTGCAGTTAAAGTAAGTGGCATAGGTAAAGCGCGTTGGTGGCTCGTCTTCCTGGGCTACCGCAATATTGACGGCCATTCCCAGAATGGCCACCGTGATTGCCATGTGCAATTTCTTCATATTTGAATCCCCCGGTACATGTTGTACTTGTTGTTGTAGGCGATCTCCTTAGCGGAGCTTACGTATTCAGTGTAGCCGCCGGGCGCGAAAAATCCCTTACAAATGAAACTTTTTTTCTTCTACAAGACCGGGTCCAAGACGAAAGGTGGCGATGCGCAGGTGCGAGGTCAACGGCCACGGGCGACGTGGCGCATTCCAGGCGAGCAGTCGACAGGATGCGCGGATCGCATCATCCGGGCCGCAGCGTCCGGACAGGCCTCGGCTGCGCCAATCGGGCAGCCTCGTCTCGATGCTATTCGGTGAGGAAGCGCTTGTTCAAAGAGTCGTAAGCATCGATGCGCCGGTCCCGGAAGAATGGCCAGCCGTGGCGCTGCTTCGCGAGCGCGTTAAGATCGAGCTCCTCGACCAGGACGCATTCTTCATTGGATGGCGCCTCAGCCACGACGCTGCCGTCAGGTGCTGCAATAAAACTGTGGCCCCAGAACTCGATGCCACCGTCACCCGCTGGATCGGCCTCGAAGCCAATCCGGTTGACGGCAACCACATAGCAGCCGTTGGCTATCGCGTGCGAGCGTTGCATGGTTTGCCATGCCTGGTGCTGCGCCTCGCCAACGGCATCTTTCTCCTCCGGGTGCCAGCCGATGGCGGTCGGGTAGAACAGGATTTCGGAGCCCTGCAACGCGGTTAGCCGCGCCGCCTCCGGGTACCACTGGTCCCAGCAGATGAGCACGCCCAGCTCTGCCTTGTCTGTTGAAAAATTCTTGAAGCCAAGGTCGCCGGGCGTGAAATAATATTTTTCGTAGTAGCGCGGGTCATCGGGTATATGCATCTTGCGGTAGATGCCGACGAAACCCCGCACACCATCGATGACCGCTGTCGTATTGTGGTACAGGCCCGGAGCACGCCGCTCAAACAGGCTGACGAGTATCGTCGTGTCGTTCTCGGCAGCTACGTCCAGGAACGCATCCGTACTCGGGCCCGGAATTTTCTCAGCCAGTGCGTAGTGACGATCGTCTTCGCTCTGGCAAAAATATGGCGACAGAAACAGCTCCGGAAGGCAAACCACTTCCGCACCTTTGCCAATTGCGTCCCGGGTCATCCGCAAGGCTTTGGCCAGGTTCTCCTTCGGACTTGCCGAACACTGCATTTGCACGATGCCAACATGAACGCTGCGGTTTGTTTTGCTCATTCCGTTTGTCCTTTCGACGTGCGATTGTTGACGAGGTAGGTTTCCTCGTCGAACAGCGCGCGATACTGGTCCAGTATTGCCATGCCCTGCTTCGGGCGCAATACGTCAGAGTCTATTTTCTCCTTGACCTGGTTTTGCATGCGACGTTGCAAATCGTTCGGAAAATACTGCACCTGCGCCAGCATGTCCTGCACTTTGGCGCCCGGAATTACTTTCTCGACCCAGAAGTTACCCTGCTCGCCGGCATCGCCATAGATATGTGCCTCGCTTACCCGGCCGAAGAGGTTGTGCGCATCGCCCATGATGTCCTGGTATGCACCCATCAGGAAGAAGCCAAGGTAATATTGTTCGCCACGCACCAGCGGATGCAATTCCAGAAACTTTTTGTTTTCGTTGGCGGAAACATACTGCTTGATCTTGCCATCCGAATCGCAAGTGAGATCCACCAGCATCGCGCGACGGGTAGGTCTTTCGTTTAGCCTGGCGAGCGGCACGATCGGAAACGGCTGGTCTATTGCCCAGTGGTCGAGCACTGACTGGAACACCGAAAAATTAAGCAGGTATTGATCCACTAGCAATTCCTGCAACTCGTAGACTTCCGGTGGCAGGGGTTCTGGCGCCGCGGCATGCAGTGCCTTCAGAATTTTGGAACAGCTGCTCCAGTACATACGCTCGACCAGCGCGTTCTGCTGCAGAGGCAGGTAGCCCATCGTAAACAGGGTCGCCGCTTCCTCGTGAATTTCAATAACATCGTGGTAGGCCTCGATCAAAGCCTCGACGCCAGGCTCTTCAGGCGCGGCTTCGCGCAACCATTGCAGAATTTCACTTAAATTATGAACAATGCGATGCACGCCGGCCGGGACTGTCAGCTCATCCTCGGCATTGTCTTTCCGGAATGCGCCGAGGGTTTCAACGACCAGTACCGAATGGTGGGCGGTCATGGCCCGGCCGCTTTCTGAAATGAGGGTCGGATGTGGCACTTCGCGGGTGTCGCAAACATCCTTGATCGCAGAAACAACGGCGTTCGCGTATTCCTGCAGGCTGTACTGGATGCTGCCCTCTTCAAATGCGCCCGTGTAATTCACACCAAGGCCGCCGCCCACGTCGGTGTAGCGAATCGGCAAGCCAAGCTTGACGAGTTCGGCATATATCTGGGCGATTTCCTTCGCTGCCTGCTTGAGCTGCGCAATATGCGAAATCTGGCTGCCAAGGTGAAAATGCAGTAACACCAGCCGATGTTCGCCTTCGCCCGTCCTGAGCGCGTCAACGATCTGCATCAGCTCGGGCAGTGAAATGCCGAACTTCGACTGGTAGCCGCCGGAGTCTGCCCACTTGCCCGCGCCCGCGGTGCGAAGCCGCACGCGGACGCCAAACTGCGCGCTGGCACCGCTCGCCTCGGCGAGCGCAGTCAGTTCCTCGAACTCGGCGAACTTTTCCATCACG
>DDIS01000174.1 GCA_002338615.1 Proteobacteria bacterium UBA1844
ATGTGTTCGGAATAATCTGTAAGCTATGTGTCGCTAAGGACAAAGTGTCCCCGCAGGGGGCGCTTAGATAATTGGTGAGTGAACAAGGTTCGAACCGTATCGCGCGAAGCGAAGAAATATCAGACTGGCGGCGTCGGTAATGGCAGTTTTCGATCTTCGATACCGAGCAATATTGGCTGGGCCGTTTCCCGGTAAATATTGACTTTCGCATTGTAGGCAACGCGCGACAATCCATGCTTGTCCTTGATGTGCAGGCGGCGAATATTGAATTGCCCACCGCCCATGTTCTCGCCTGTCAGGTAGCACTTGATCGCAGTTACACGCTCACCGGAAAACTCCATACCGCTGAGCTTTGCCAGATTGCCCTGGGCCCGTTGCAGGAAGGTGACGGCATCGAGGTTTGCCTGGGTCTCGGCGGGGTCGAGGAACTCCGTCTCGACGACATCAGCGATAAAATCCCCGACGAGAATCTGGCCGGGCAGCGCGGCCTCAATCATTCGCGCGAGTTCAATAGTGACATCGCCGACGATGAAGTCGTGCATGGTCGGGTTCAGTCCCTCGGCCTGGTGGAATTCGTAACAACTGCCCACGTGGAAACAGGCGCGCAGCCTGGGCACGGCTTTTGATGTCGATTTGCCGCGGGCAATCGCATTGTCGGCCAGCACGATGTGCATGAAATGATACAAATTGACGTTTGCTTCGAGCCCGTCATCACGGTTCCAGACGTAAAAGCCGTCACCACTGGAGGAGCGTGCGAAGTTGATACCCACCTCTCGTTCCATCATCTTTGCGTGTGCGGAGTTGAGTGAATACGACAGGCTGTTGAGTTGCGTCATTTGCTCAAATGGTGTGAGCAAGCTGAAACCAACAATATCGAACAAGGTGACTGCACGGCTGGCTACGTAGTTGATACCGTAGCGACGAATCATTTTTTCAATGATTTGCGTTTCAACCTTGTGTCCACTCAGGGGCTCTCGGAGTGGCACGTAAACCGGCTGCACGTCGAGCAGGCGCGCAACCTTTTGCATCTGCGTAAAATTGAGTTGTCGCTCGCCGGATATCAACTCCGTGATGAAGCGTGGTGATACTCGCGGTGGCAGGCCGTTTGCCTGTGTTGCCGTGTATTCGGCGATAGCGTAGTGCGGTACCACGAGGATCAGCACACCCTCGTCCAGCGATGCCCAGCTCAGGATGTTGTTCTGGCCGAGCGACCAGTGCTGGTGCAGTACGCGCTCGAGCTGGACCAGGTTGCTACGCTGCCGTAGCCCCATTTCCTGCGCGAGTCCAGCCAGTTGATCCAGATAGGGCGAAAAGTCGGCCATGCGACGGATGCCGGACTGGGAAAGGTCGTCAAGTTCCATACGGATTGGGAATTTTTGTCACACGTAGACAATATCACAAGTATTATGGGTACTTATGTCACAAAGTGCACCTGATTTAGATGAACTGGCCGTGCTTCGCGAGCAATTGCGAGGCGAGATCGTATGTACGCCGACCATACGTTGCGCCGGTCTCGAAGACCAGCTAGGCGGTTCGATGCGCATCTACGGCAAGCTCGAATTCCTGCAGCGCACGGGCACGTTCAAGGCGCGCGGCGCGCTGGCAACGGTTCGTAGCCTGTCCGAGGAACAACGAAAGGCCGGAGTAACCGCTGTCAGTGCCGGCAACCACGCCATTGCAACCGCATATGCCGCGCGTATATCGGGCACGACGGCGAAGGTTGTGATGACGGCATCGGCGAACCCGTATCGGGTCGCCGCCAGTCGTGGCTACGGCGCCGAAGTCGTGATCGTGAACGACGTACACGAAGCATTCAGGGTGGCGGACAAAATCCAGACCGATGAAGGCCGGTATTTCGTGCACCCTTTCGAGGGCCGGCAGGTTGCGCTGGGGACCGGGACCATTGGACTTGAGCTGGCTGAGCAAATCGAGGCACCGGATGCAATCCTGATTGCCGTGGGCGGCGGCGGCCTCATCGGCGGTCTCGGGAATGCAATCAAGCAACTTTGGCCACGAACCGAAGTGATAGGCGTTGAACCGGAGGGTGCGGACTCGATGAGCCGCAGTCTTGCCGCGGGCAAACCGGAAGCGATCGACGCAGTGCGCACAATTGCGGATAGTCTCGGTGCGCCGTATGCCTGCCCGTGGTCGTTCAAACTATGCCAGGACAACATCGACCGGATGGTGCTCGTCAGCGATGAGCAGCTCCGCGGCGCGATGGGGCTTCTGTTCCAGCATATGAAAATTGCAGTAGAGCCGGCGTGCGCAGCAACAACAGCAGCCTTGCTCGGTCCGCTTGCAGAATCGCTGGCCGGGCGGCGCGTACTGCTGGTGTTTTGCGGCAGCAATATTGACTGGGCGACCTTTCGTTCGCAGGTCAGAGATTAGGCGCGCCGCATGAACAAACTTATTGAATCGCTGCAGCAGATTGTCGGCCCCAACGCCAGTGTAACGGAGCCCGATCTGTTGCAGCCGCACCTCACTGAGTGGCGTGATCGGGTCAGGGGCAAGACGCCCATCTTGTTGTTGCCCGATTCGACGGCAAAAGTAGCGGCCATTGTCAGAGCCTGTGCCGCCGCGGGAACGTCGATCGTGCCACAGGGTGGCAATACCGGCATGTGTGCCGGCGCTGTACCCGATGGATCCGGCACGCAGGTTATCGTTAACCTGGCCAGGATGAACCAGATACGGTCGGTGGATCCCACGGACTTTTCACTGGTTGCAGAAGCGGGCTGCATTTTGGCGGATGTGCAGACAGCAGCCAGCGCAGTGGGCTGCTATTTTCCGCTTAGCCTGGGCGGCGAAGGCAGCTGCCAGATCGGCGGTAACCTGGCAACGAACGCGGGCGGCATAAATGTGCTGCGTTACGGTACTGCGCGCGACCTGGCACTGGGGCTGGAAGTGGTGCTGGCTGACGGCCGCGTATGGGACGGCCTGAAAACACTGCGCAAAGACACAGCAGGCTATGACCTCAAGCAACTTTTTATTGGCAGCGAAGGCACCCTGGGGATAATTACCACGGTCGCAGTAAAGTTATTTCCGCCGCCTGGCGCACTGACCACGGCCCTGGTTGCGGTACCTACGGCGAGCGATGCCGTTGCCTTGCTGGCTGAACTGCGCGCGCTACTGCCTGAGCGTATTGAGGCGTACGAGTTGATAGCGAAGCGGGCAATCGAATTCGTACTGCGGCATATTCCAGGCACTCGTTTGCCGTTCGACGAGGCGTATCCGTGGTACGTACTGATGGATATAGCCTCTGGCGGAGATTCGCAGCACCTCGAAGTGGCGCTTGCAAAAGCCCATACCGACGGTCAGATCATTGATGCCGTCATCGCCAAGAACGCAACTGAAGCCGAGCAGCTGTGGCGCATGCGGCACTCGATCTCCGAGGCGGAGAAGCGCGAGGGCCGCGGTATCAAACACGATATATCAGTGCCGGTCGGACGCATGGCTGAATTTCTGCAGGAAGCCGAGACTCGTCTCGCACAACTGTGCCCGCAGGCTATCCCGGTAATATTTGGCCATGTTGGCGATGGCAATTTGCACTACAATGCGCTGCTTTCGAACGCGGTACCGGAAGCCGATTTGGGCCGGCTTGCCGAGGATGTTACCCGCGTAATATACGAACTTGTGACAACTATGCGTGGCAGCATCAGCGCCGAACACGGCATTGGTGTTCTCAAGAAGTCGGCGCTGGAAACGTATTCGAGCCCCGTGGCACTGGATATGATGAGGGCCCTCAAGGTGGCCCTCGATCCGGACTGTATCTTGAATCCGGGCAAAGTATTTTGACGACTGGTTCCGCGAGTCAATTTGACTTAAAAGCTAGAATGGGTCTGTAACTGGAAAAGCCTTTAAAAAAATGAGTGCTGATTCACAAAAAATTCGCGAAATTCTGACCGAGCCGCTGACGGATCTCGACGATACCCTGGGCACCAGCATGGACGATGTGCGCCTGCTGGACGATATCCAGGCGCGTATCGGCGGCCTCCTGACGGATGGCCAGGGTGTGGCGAAAGAGATTCGGGCCGTATTGCAGGAGCGTTTTGACGACGGCGAACTGCGTAAAGAGACCTACCAGTTGGTTAAATCCATGCTGGAAAAGCACGTGAATGACGACCAGGGAAAATCGCCACGTGGAAGCGACCGCCAGCGCTCCGGTTCCAGCACGCTCAGTGAACTCGACGATCATACGGCTGAACTTGCCGGACTCGATGCGGGCCTCACAGGTGTGAATGAAGATGCATTCGCGGCCACTGCCGTGATTCCCGACCATGTATTCCAACCCAAGAGCGCTGACGATCAGGTACAGGTCGGTTCTGTGTTGCGCGACCGCTTTCTGCTCCAGGAGCGGGTCTCCGGCGGTAGCATGGGCGTGGTGTACAAAGCCCTTGATCGGCGCATGGCCGAAGCCGGTGCCGCGGCGCCTTATGTAGCGATCAAGATTCTGTCACCGCAGCTGTCGCAAAACGCACAGGCACTGCGAGCGCTACAACAGGAGGCCGCGAAAGGCCGCTGCATGGCGCACCCGAATATTGTCCGTTTCATCGATCTCGACCGCGATGACTCCTTGTATTTCATCGTCATGGAATGGCTCGATGGCGAAACTCTTGCGCACATACTCGATTCATCCGATGGCAAGCCCATGGATGTCGAACACGCCATCGTGATCGTCAAGCAGATGGCCAGTGCGCTCGACTACGCCCATCGCTGCGGCATCGTGCACGCCGATGTGAAGCCGGGCAACATCATGATTCTGCCGACCGGCACAGCAAAGCTGTTTGATTTTGGTGTGGCGCGGGTCAGGCAAACGCAGAAACCTGGCGATAAGGAATTCAACCCGAGCGTACTTGGTGCGCTGACGCCGGCGTACTCAAGTATGCAGGTACTGACGGGTGAAGAGCCCGTGCCAACCGACGACGTATTTTCGCTGGGCTGCCTGTTCTATCGCCTGGTCGCGGGTTATCGCGTCTTTGGCCCTCGCAATGCCGCCGAAGCGGCTGAAGAGGGCATGAAGCCGCAGCGGCCGCACGGCTTGACGGACAACCAGTGGCGCGCGCTCAAAAAAGCCATTTCGTTTTCACGCGTGACTCGTTTTCAGTCTATGGACGAGTTTCTCGACGCCTTGCAGGATCACTCCGATGAGACCGTCGCCCTCGAAGTTGGTGAGCCGCTCGGGACTGTTGAGCATGGCGGTTCCTGGGGTTGGTTACTGGCACTGATTGCGCTGCTGATGCTTATCGGCTTCGGCGCGTTTCAGTTCGGGTTTGTGGAGCCGCCTGCATGGGCAGGCAAGGCACAGGTATGGATCGACGGTAAGCTGGCAGCGCTTGCGAAATTCAGCGATGAGTTGTCTGGCGAGGAGACGGGGGAGCCCGCACCCGTTGTTGAACAGACACCAGCACCCGACGCGTCAGCGACATCGGCATCATCGCCACCGACGGCGGAACAATCGTCGGAGATCAGCGCCACGCCGGATGGCAACGACACGGGCACTGGAACGCTTGTCGAGGATGCCGCTGAAGAGACCGTATTGACACCGGCTGGCGACACCAGCGCTGCAGATAGTGCGATCGATTACTCGGCGCTACCGATGGCCGACTTCGAGATACCGCTTGACGGGATGCGCGCGGAAGTTTCGCCGTTTATTGTTACTCTGCGCGAAAACGGGTCACCTGTTACCGTAGACCTGATCAAAACTGCTGGCGTTGACTTGCCAATGCAATTGCGGCTCGAAGAAGTAGGCTACAGCGGTAATCGCTCGCCCTGGGCTTCCGGTCAGTACCGGATATCCCCAAGCGGCGTCATCGATATTCCGGCCGGTCAGGACCGTGCGCGGGTAACGCTGACCATGGCATCGGATCCGTTGCGTGAAGCAGACCAGGTATCTACTTTGCGGGTTCGCCAGGCGGACTCCACCACCAGCCAACTCGCCACGATTGAAGTCAACCTGGAAGACGACGACCAGCGTGCATTCGAGGCCGGGTTACCGACCAATACGATTGGTTTTGCTGTCAGCCAGATATCCGTACGGGAGCGCGACCCCGTCGTGCAGATTGATGTATTGCGCTTTAACCCCGACGATTCGCAAATCGTGGTTGGTTACGAGGTTCGTGATATCACGGCAACCGAAGGTGAAGACTATTTTTCACCCGGCGGCTATTCGGTTTCGTTTGGTCCGGGACAACGCTCGGCTCGCTTGCTTATTCCTCTGGTGCAAGACTCGATCAGCGAAGGTGATGAGGCGTTTACCGTCGAACTCGCAACGCACGACCAGGAAGCGATAGACGACGTCTTCCAGCGTATTGTCGTGATAATTCGGGATGACGAGACAGTACGTTAGATAGTTCTAAGTCCACCAGGCTGTTAAACTCCGCTCGTTTCACACACTGGCAACAGTGTCTCTTGTAACGAATTGAGCGAATAGCATGGAAGAGAAAGAGCTGCGACGTTATTCAAGAATCGTAGTTGATGGCGATGAACAGGCACCAAGCCGCGCCATGCTGCGTGCGGTTGGCTTCAGCGAGCAGGATTTCAAACGGCCGCAAATTGGAATCGCATCCACCTGGAGCATGGTGACACCCTGCAACATGCATATCGGTGAGTTGGCGCAGGTCGCAGCGGCAGCCGCAAATGAAGCCGGTGGTAAAGGAGTAATATTCAATACGATCAGCATATCCGACGGCATCTCGATGGGCACGCCGGGCATGCGGTATTCGCTCGTTTCGCGGGAAATCATTGCCGATTCCATAGAAGCCGTTACGGGGGCAGAGGGCTTTGACGGTATTGTTGCTATTGGTGGTTGTGACAAGAACATGCCAGCCTGCGTCATGGCGATGGCAAGGCTCAATCGCCCTGCTATTTTTGTTTACGGCGGCACCATTAAACCCGGGGCGAAGCATCGCGACATCGTCTCGGTCTTCGAGGCGGTCGGTGCAAAATCTGCCGGCAAAATAACGGCGGGTGAATTACTCGAGGTCGAACAGACAGCCATTCCCGGCCCTGGTGCCTGCGGCGGGATGTACACGGCCAACACGATGGCGTCCGCGATCGAGGCGCTCGGCATGAGCCTCGCTAACAGCTCGGCGCAGGAAGCCATCTCGGAACAGAAGCGCGAGGATTGCAGGCGTGCCGGGAAAGCGGTGGTTGACCTGATTCGCAAGGACATTAAGCCACTCGATATCCTGACGCGGGAGGCCTTCGAAAATGCGATTGCGGTGGTCATCGCGCTGGGTGGCTCAACCAACGCTGTGTTGCATTTACTGGCGATCGCGCGCGAGGCCGATGTCGCGCTGTCGCTCGATGACTTTACCCGCATAGGTGAGAAAACGCCGCTCCTGGCAGACTTAAGGCCCAGCGGTAAGTACCTGATGTCGGAATTGATCGAGATCGGCGGCATCCAGCCACTCATGAAACGCATGCTGGACCGTGGCTTGCTGCATGGTCATTGCCTGACCGTGACCGGCAAGACGCTCGCAGAGAATCTCGCCGAGGTTGCGGACTACCCGCCGGACCAGGATATCGTGAGGAGCTTCGAGACGCCGATCAAGGCTGACAGTCATCTCGCAATACTCTATGGCAACCTGGCACCCGAGGGAGCGGTGGCCAAGATTACCGGCAAGGAAGGTCTCCGGTTCGAAGGCGAAGCGCGGGTATTTCGCTCCGAAGAGGAGGCGCTCAAGGCGATCCTGGATGGCAGCATAAAAGCGGGCCATGTCGTGGTAATTCAATACGAGGGACCGAAGGGGGCCCCCGGCATGCGCGAGATGTTGAGCCCCACCGGCGCGATCATGGGTAAAGGGCTCGGCGCAGACGTTGCCCTCATCACCGATGGCCGTTTCTCCGGGGGCAGCCACGGTTTCGTGGTCGGTCATGTCTCGCCCGAGGCCGCCGTCGGTGGCCCGATAGCGTTGCTTGAAGATGGCGACCGGCTGACGATCGACGCGGAGTCCAGGGAAATAAATGTCGCGCTTTCGGAGGCAGAGCTACAGCGTCGCAGGGAAGCCTGGCGACGACCGGTATCGCCCGTGCAGCGCGGAGTCCTCGCCAAGTATCGCGCTGAAGTATCATCGGCTTCCGAAGGCGCAGTGACCATACCCGAACGCTGGGACCCGGAACCTTGCCAAAACGCCCCGCTAGCCGATCGGACTCAGGATACTTGACCTTTTGCGTAAGGTTAGCTCTACTGCACGCATGATTTTTTCAGACACCCACGTAAAGTGCCACGGCAGACCGTTAATGGCTGCTCAAAAACACTTAGAACAGATGGCGCGCCAGAGGTGCGTGGGTGCCAACAGCAAGTGTACCGGCTAGCATAAAGTCCGGACATTGCTAACGAACCCGCCGGGAAGTCCTTGCGGGTTTTTTTTTGGCAGCAGGTGTAAAACCAAAAACAAGACCGGGAACCGAGGAAACATGACCAGCGAAGCCAGTTTTGAATCGAGCGCCGCACTTGGAGCGCCGGCACCAATATCCGCATCACCGTGGGTAGTAATGAAATTTGGCGGCACCAGTGTCTCGACAGCCAAAGCCTGGTCCACTATCGCGGAACTGACGCGCAACCGGCTCGCTGAAGGCCTGCAAGCTGTGATTGTGCATTCCGCGCTCCAGGGTGTATCCAACGCGCTGATACGGCTGCTGGACGAATCGGTCAGCGGCGCACCTGCGAATGGCATGGCTGGCATTCGCGAACAGCACTACGCACTCGCTACAGATCTTGGACTCAACGCAAGCGAGATTCTGGACGGTTCGCTGAATGAACTCGAACAACTCGTTGCCGGCGTCCGATTGATTCGCGAGGTGAGTGTACGCGTCAGGGTTCGCGTGATGGCGCTTGGCGAATTGATGGCAACCCGGCTAGGTGCGGCGTATCTCGAGCAATGCGGCATCGAGGTCGCCTGGGAAGATGCGCGCGACATGCTCACCAGCACCACGCGCGGTGGCCCGCAACAGGATCGCGATTACCTGTCCGCCATGTGTGGCTATGAAGCGGACCCTGAACTTGCGAAAACACTGGCCAGGTCCGGCAAGGTAATTCTCACGCAGGGTTTTATTGCGCGCAATCACAATGGCGAAACCGTATTGCTCGGTCGCGGTGGCTCCGATACGTCCGCCGCCTATTTCGCGGCACGGCTGGGAGCCAGGCGGCTGGAAATCTGGACCGACGTCCCCGGGCTGTTCAGTGCGGACCCCAAGCTGGTGCCTTCAGCACGACTGCTTGCGGCGCTACGTTATGACGAAGCACAGGAGCTGGCATCCGCGGGCAGTACCGTGTTGCATCCTCGCTGTATCTCGCCCTTGCGGCCGCATGGCATTCCGCTGTTTATTCGCAGCACGATGTCGCCGGAAATACCGGGCACTGTAATTTCGCCGGCAACTGACGAGGTTGAGCCACAGGTAAAGGGTATTTGCGTACGCAAGAATATAACCCTGGTATCGCTTGACAGCGTCGGCATGTGGCACGAGGTCGGGTTCCTGGCGCGGGCCTTTGCGATGTTCAGCGATCACGGCGTGTCGATCGACTTCGTATCGACGTCTGAAACCAACGTAACGGTATCGATTGACACCGCCAGTTCCGTGGTCAGTCCAGCAAGTCTGAATGCCCTGATGATGGACCTCGGGACGCTGTGTCGTGCACGAATCATCGAAAATTGCGCCGCCGTCAGTCTCGTCGGCCGCAAGATTCGCACGATATTGCCACGGCTTGCCCCTGCCTTGAAGGTGTTCGAGGAAGAAAAGATCCATATGTTGAGCCAGTCGGCTAACGACCTGAACCTGAGCTTCGTCGTTGACTCGGAGCAATGTGAAAAGCTGGTCGGCAAATTACATTCAACGGTCATTCGACAAACGGGAGGCAGTCCCGCGTTTGGACCCAGCTGGGACGCGCTTTTCCGGCGCGAGCCGGCACCGGTACAACGTACGGATGCCTGGTGGGTGCGCCGGCGAGAAGAGCTACTGGATATTGCCGCGCGGCAGTTGAACGCCTACGTCTATGAACGCGACAGTTTGCGACGCTCAGCGCGTAATCTGAAAGGTCTGCGCAGTATCGACCGTGTGCTGTATGCGGTGAAAGCGAATTACAACGCCGATGTTCTTAAGACCCTGAATGAAGAAGGTGTCGATTTTGAATGCGTATCGCCGGGCGAGGTCGAGTGGTTGGAGCAGGTGCTGCCCGACTTCGATATTCAACGCATTCTGTTCACACCCAACTTTGCGCCGCGAGAAGAATATGAATGGGCACTTAAAAAAGGCCTCCAGGTAACGCTCGATAACCTGCACCCGCTGAAACACTGGCCGGAAATATTCGCGGGCAGCGAACTTTTCGTGCGCATGGATCCGGGTCATGGACGCGGCCATCATGAGCACGTGAAAACAGCAGGTGTGCATTCAAAATTTGGTGTCCCGGTGCATGAGGTCGACGAACTCAGGGCGCTTATACAGGGAGCCGGTGCCGATGTGATTGGTATCCATGCGCACAGTGGCAGCGGTGTATCGGATCCCGAGGCCTGGCGCAGCGTTGCGATGCAACTCATCAAGGTCGCAGGGCATTTTCCGAATGTAAGGGCGATCGATCTAGGTGGCGGCCTGGGCGTGCCGGAGAGGCCGGGCGACAAAGCCTTCAATCTCGCACGCATGGACGAGACTCTCGCGGAGGTCAAGTCAGCGTCACCGGACTATCAGTTATGGATCGAGCCGGGTCGCTACCTGGTTGCGCAGTCGGGCGTGATCCTGACGCATGTCACCCAACTCAAGGGCAAACGGGACATGCGCTATGTGGGCGTTGCCACCGGCATGAATTCACTGATTCGACCGGCACTTTACGGCGCCTATCATGAAATCGTAAATCTTTCGAAGTACGAACAGGCGCCGACAGACACGGTGACTGTTGTCGGTCCGATTTGTGAAACAGGTGATCGCCTCGGGGTTGATCGCCTGTTGCCTCCGACCGAAGAAGGCGACGTGATACTGATTGCCAATACCGGTGCGTACGGCTACGTGATGAGTTCCTTCTACAATCGTCGCCCCGTAGCCGGCGAAATCGTGATTTAGTCAGGATTAGCGACCGCCGGGCCGCCTGGCCGTGTGACGCTCGCGTAGTCGGTGGCCGACGTCATCGAGGCTAAGGTCCTGCAGGTGGAGCAATACCAGCAGGTGATATACGAGGTCGGCGGACTCATCGAGGACTTCGTCACGATCACCCGCGACGGATGCCAGCGCGAGTTCCACGGCTTCTTCGCCCAGCTTTTGTGCAACTCGCTTGAGTCCTGAGCGTGCGAGGGTTGCCGTGTAACTGTCCGCGTCTTTACTCGACAGGCGCTGGCGTATGATTTGTTCGAGTTCGGCAATGAATGCAGCATCGCTCACGGTAGTTCTCCAACGGGCAGACTGGCGGGGCGAATGTCCACGCCTTCGTTGCTCAGGAAGCGTTTCAGGTCGGGCAGCGAGATGTCGCCGCTGTGAAACACGCTTGCAGCGAGCGCGCCATCCACGCGTGCCGTACGGAATACGTCGGCAAAATGTTGCTTGCTGCCCGCACCGCCGGATGCAATCAGCGGTATGGCGCAGCGTTCGCGAACCGCCGCGAGCTGCTCGCAATCATAGCCCTTCCTCACCCCATCCTGATTCATGCAATTCAACACGATTTCACCGGCACCGCGATCCTGCACCTCGTGGACCCAGTCCAGCGTGCTCCGTTGACTGGCTGACGTTTTACCCGGGTCACCAGTATTTTGCAGCACCTCGTAGTCACCGTCTTTCTCCAGTGAGTCGATACCGATCACAACGCACTGTGTACCGAAGCGCCGGGCGAGCCGATCGATCAGATCGGGATTTTCGAGCGCGGGCGTGTTGATGGATATCTTGTCCGCGCCCCTGTTCAACACCTCTTCCGCAGCCGCAACGCTCCGTATACCGCCTGCAACACAAAACGGGATGTCGAGTAATGCCGCGACCTTGCTCACCCAGCGACGATCCACGCTGCGTCCGTCCGGGCTCGCGGTGATATCGTAAAACACCAGCTCGTCTGCGCCTTCCTCGCAATAGCGCGACGCGAGTTCCAGGATGCCACCAACATCCTGGTGGTTGCGAAATTGCACGCCTTTGACGACGCGGCCGCCACGCACGTCGAGACAGGGAATTATGCGCCGGGTCGGAATGATGCCACCTCATCTGCACTGATCTTGCCATCCAGCAATGCGCGTCCGGTGATCACAGCAGGTACGCCCGCCGTGCGCAAACGAGTCAGGTCGCCAACATTCCGCACGCCACCGGATGCCTGTAATTCCAGGTCGGGGTAACGGCGCAGAATCTCGGTATACAGGTCGAGGTTGGGTCCCGTTAGTGCACCGTCGCGTTCGATGTCGGTGCACAGAAGCTGCCGGAACCCCGCAAGGTAAAAGGTATCGATGCAGTCCCACAGCACACCCTGGCGCGTTTCCTTCCAACCGTGGGTCGCCAGCATCGGCGTGCCATCGTCGTCGAGTAGAACGTCGAGCGCTACGACCAGCTTCTGCGACCCGAACTCCTGCGCCCACTCGAGCACGGTCGCCGGTGAGCGAACTGCCACGCTGCCAATCACGCAACGCGCAACGCCAAGTGAAAGCCAGTGTTGCAGCGCAGCGCGTTCACGAATGCCGCCACCCAGCTGTATTTCCAGCGGGCATGTCGCCACGATCTGTTCGACGACACGTGCATTACGCTGCGCGCCATGCAATGCGCCATCCAGGTCTACAACGTGCAGGTTGGTTACGGCAAGGTCGGCAAAGTGGCGCGCCACCGCAACGGGCTCATTGCTGTATTCAGTTTTTCTATCGAAGTCGCCTTGCAGCAGGCGAACGCAGCTACCATCTTTGAGGTCAATGGCGGGAAAGATTTTCATATTCCGCTTACGCGCAGGAAATTGGCGAGGAGCCGCGCACCAGCAGCCGACGAACGTTCCGGATGAAATTGCGCGGCACAGAAATTATCGCGGCAGATGATCGCCGAGAAATCGCTTGCATGCTGCGCAGTCGCAACCGTGAACTCGGAAACGGGCAGGGCGTAGCTGTGCAGGTAGTAAAAAAAATCGCCGTCATCGATTCCATGCAGAATCTCGTGCGGCTGCGTGTGGCGCGTTCTGCACCAACCCATATTTGGTACCGGATGCGCATTTTCTGAAATCAGCTTCTTCGCGATGCCGGGAATGATGCCGAGGCAGTCGATATCGTCTTCTTCGGATGCATCGGCAAGCAATTGCATGCCGAGGCAGACACCCAGTACGGGTTGCGTGAGCTTGCGAATCACGTCGACCAGGTTGTGGTCACGCAAGCGTTGCATCGCGTCGCGCGCGGTGCCCACGCCCGGCAGGATCACGCGTTGCGCCGCGCGGATCTCCATCGCATCCGTCGTCAGTTGCGGAGGCTCGCCAAGCCGCTGCATGGCGAACAGCAGCGATGACAGGTTGGCGCCGCCGCTATCAATGATGACGGTTCGGGCGTTCATCTCAAGCCAGCATGCCTTTCGTGGAGGGCAGGTCGCCGCCCTCGAGACGAAGGGCCGGTCGCAGTGCCCGGCCGACGGCTTTGAAGCAAGCCTCTACCATGTGGTGCGTGTTTTCGCCTTGCACCCGGATATGAATGGCGGCACCGAGTGAATCGGCCAAAGAAAGAAAAAAATGTCGTACCATTTCGATCGACATCTCGCCGACATGGTCACGTGGAAAGTCGCCGACAAATTCGAGATTGCCGCGTCCTGACAAATCGATCGCCACGTGTGCCTCGCTTTCGTCCATCGGTATGACGAAGCCGTAGCGGCCGATGCCGCGCTTGTCGCCAAGTGCGTCGCGCATGGCGGTGCCGATACAGATTGCAATATCCTCAACGCTATGATGTTCGTCGATATGGAGGTCACCCGTGCAGGTAAGCTGTAGCCGAAAATTTCCATGGCGCGCAATTTGTTCGAGCATGTGATCGAAAAAGCCGATGCCGGTTGCAATTTCTGAACGCCCCATCGCATCAAGACTGACGGTTACCCGTATATTGGTTTCCTTCGTTTCGCGTGCCACAGTGGCCGTGCGGTCCGCATAGCACAGGGCGTCAACGATGCCGGGCCAGGTATTTTCGAAGGCACCGCCTGCAATTAACTGCAGGCCTTTTATGCCGATTCTGCGCGCAAGCTCCAGATCTGTGTCACGATCACCAATCACGGCGCAATGCTTGAGGTCAAGATTGCTGGATGCGAGATAGCGCGTGAGCAGACCGGTACGCGGTTTGCGACAGTCGCAGTTCTCCGACGGCAGGTGAGGGCAGACGAATATCTCGTCAAAACGGATGCCCTGCGATGCGAACACTTGCAGAATGAAATCCTGGCACTGCTGGAATTTGGCGGCAGGAAATGCAACTGTGCCGAGGCCGTCCTGGTTGGTAACCATGACGAACCGGTAGCCGTGTTGCTTGAGTTGCAGCAAGGATGAAATTACATCATCGACCAGTTGCACTTTCGCCAGGCTGTCCACCTGGAAGTCATAGGGCTCGCTGACCAGCGTACCGTCCCGGTCAATAAACAATACCTTGCTGCGCATGTGACTACCCACCCACCCTGGCGAAGCTTTGCAAAAGTCGCTCGTTTTCTTCCCGGCTGCCGACTGTGATCCGCAGACAGTTGTTCAGTTCGCCGCCGAAATGGCGCAGCAGGACTCGATCCTCTCGGGACTGCGTGAGTACATCCTGCACGTTGCAGAGGCGCACCAACAGAAAGTTCGCGGCACTCGGCCAGATATGCTCGATGAAGGCAAACTGCTGCAACCTCCCGAGCAGGCGTTCACGCTCGGCACAGATTCCGGCAACGTGTGTTGCTGCCTCAGCCAGTGCATCGGCCTGTAATGCATCCTCAACCCATTCCACAACGGGAGTGGCAATCGCATATGGCGCCTGTACTGCGTCAAGCATATCGATAATGGCACGGTCACCCAGCGCTACGCCACAACGGGCGCCGGCGGCGGCGAACGCTTTGGACAAGGTTCTGAGCACAATGAGATTCGGATACTCTTCCAGCAAGCGGATGGCCGAATGTTCGCCCGAGAATTCGATATAGGCCTCATCGAGCACGACTGCGGACGTATTCATGCGTGCATCGAGGATCGCTACCAGCGTCTCCTGCGACAGGATCGTGCCGGTCGGATTATTTGGCGAACACAAAAAGACAATGCGTGAATTTTGATCGCAGGCAGCAAGCACATCGCTGGCAGCCACAGCAAAATTCTCGTCGGGATCCGAGCGCACCTCGCGTACGTCGGCGCCCTGCACAAGGGCGTAGTGCCTGTACATCGAAAACCCGGGCACGATTGTGACGATATTGTCCTGTCCTTCGCGACAGAATATACGTATTAACAGGTCAATGGCTTCGCTGCTGCCGCGCGTCACTGCCAGTTGCGAGACGTCAACGCCGTAATGTCCCGCGAGCGCGCCGCGCACTGCCGTCGGGCGGATTTCCGGGTAGCGATTCAGCGGGCGGCGAAAATTGTCGAGTGGGCTGTGCCACGGCGCTTCATTTGCGTTCAGGCGTACCGTTTCCTGAATCTGTTCCGCCGCAGCATAGGGTTTCATGGCACGGATGCCAGGCCGGGCAATATGCGCGATGCTCATGCCGGTGATGCCAGCCGCAGTGTCACGGCGGCTGCGTGTGCATCGAGCCCTTCCAGGCTTGCGAGCCTGATAGTTGCGGGCGCGAGTGCCTGCAATCCTTCACGCGTCAGTTCCTGAACGGTCATCTGTCGCAGGAACTGGTCGACACCCAGGCCACTATGATTCCGGGCATAGCCGTAGGTCGGCAATACGTGATTGGTTCCGCTGCAATAATCGCCCACCGATTCAGGGCTCCAGGGGCCAATAAATACCGAACCCGCATTTCTTACCGAGGCGACGAGTTGCCGCGCATTCCGGCACTGCAGAAGCAAATGTTCCGGGGCGTACTGGTTGCTGATAGTTACGGCTTCGTCGAGCGACTCAACCACGATGAGTCGTGAACTGGCCAGCGCCTGGACGGCGATGTTCCGGCGTGACAGACGCGACAGCTGTTGCTCCAGTTGCGTCTGCACGCCGCCAGCAAGTCGGGCGCTTGTTGTCAGCAACAGCACTTGCGAGTCCGCGCCGTGTTCGGCCTGGGATAAAAGGTCTGCAGCTACGAACGCCGGATTGGCTGAATCATCTGCAATCACCAGCACCTCGGAAGGTCCCGCCGGCATGTCGATAGCAGCCCCGGATGCGTCCTGGCTGACCAGCGATTTGGCACAGGTTACCCATGCATTGCCGGGGCCAAACAGCTTGCTGACCCGTGGCACCGATTCTGTACCGTAGGCCATGGCGGCGATGGCCTGCGCGCCGCCCACCTTGAAAATTTGCCGGACGCCGGCACGAGTTGCCGCCACGACGACGGCCGGGTCT
>DDIS01000191.1 GCA_002338615.1 Proteobacteria bacterium UBA1844
CAGCCGCAGCGGCTAGTCCGGGTTTGCTGGCCCCACTACTTGCTAATGTAACCTTAATGTCGCTTGACTAGTCTGGGTGCCTCGACAATCAAAACCAGAGGCAAGATCGATGAAGACTATATTGACATTATTGGCGTTTTTCTCAATTGCAGCGGCCGCACAGGCCGACACAGGTGCTGGCGGCTTTCAAGGCCCCGACGGCCGCAGTCTCGTGACAGCCGCAGAGGTCGAAGGCCTGGCAGACGATACACAAGTCAGGCTGCTTGGTTATATCGTGCGAAAGACTGGAGACGAGGAATACGAATTTAAAGACGACTCCGGCACGCTCATCGTCGAAATTGACGATGACGACTGGCGCGGTGTCAACGTCTCCCCAGGCGACAAAGTGCAACTGACGGGCGAAGTCGACAAGGAATGGAATCGTACTGAAGTAGAAGTGGATTCCGTACAATTGGCAGAGTAGCCATTTCGGACCAATGGATCTGGCCACACCGGGGGTCCGCGCGGCAGCAACGGACGGACTGCTCGCGGCCCCTTCGCTTATGCCAGAGAGGACCCTGACAGCCTGTTGAAAACGTCCTGGCCGGCACGATACAGCGTTGCGAATCGGCTCACGATCAAAGCAAGATTGTTGCATTTACTGAAGCGCCATCTGGATAGCTGCCTGTGTACTTACTGCTCGTCGAAGACGACCTCAATCTGGGCAAGGCCCTGCTCAAACTGCTGCAGCCGCACTATCGCATGCATTGGGTGCGTAGCTTGCAGGCCGCCAGGGAGTACATGGCCGTTGCCGACTACGACGCCGTCTTGCTCGATCTGGGCCTGCCCGACGGCGATGGCGTGGAATGGCTGCATACCCTGCGCAGGGCGGGCGCGCAATTGCCGGTGTTGATTCTATCTGCACGCGATGCGCTCGACGATCGCGTTCGCGGGCTGGATACTGGCGCTGATGACTACCTGGTCAAGCCGTTTGAAGCGGATGAACTCCTCGCGCGAATTCGCGTTTTGCTGCGCCGCAAGTCGGGCGCAGCGCAGTCGCGGCTCACGGCCGGGGACTTGAGCTTTTCTGCCGACCACCAGCAGTTCTACCTGCATGACGAAGCGATCGATCTCCCGCCGAAGGAATATCAGATACTTGCGGTCCTCATTCAGGCACGCGATAAAACCGTCAGCAGGGAACGTCTTTCCCAGCAATTGTATGGCTTGGGGCAGGGCACGGACTCGAACACCCTGGACGTGCATATGCACATGCTGCGCAAGATCGTTGGCAAGGAACGCATCGTCACGGTACGTGGTCTTGGTTACCGGTTACTGAGCCAATGAAAATTCGCCTGTCACGCATTGCACTATTACTGGCATTCAGCACGGTCCTGACCGGGGTGGCGGGTGTTGCGGCCACCTACATCGTGGCAAAAGATGAATTTCGCGAGTTGCTCGAGGACGATCTGAAATCGCAAAGCCGGCTTTTATCGAAGTTGCTGGCGTCGGACGCCAATGCGCTGACGAACAAAGAGCTGACACAGCTGCTCAGCGATGTGTTTGAGGAAGACGATGAAGATACGCTGTGGGTGAATGTCTACGATCGGCACAGCGGGCAGCTGGCCAGCAACCTGCGACACGAGCTGCCGGCACCGGACGGAGATCACCATGAGCTGACACTGCAACTGGATGGCCACACGTGGGAGGGCCGGCAGCGCGAGGAAGGTCCGCTGCTGGTACAGCTTCTGCGACGCGATGACTATCTCGAACATGTGCGAGAGGAGGTTCTGGAAGATATTGCAACGCCGGTTCTGGCCGTGGGAGCGATAAATCTGCTGTTACTGGCGACGTTTATAGCTATGGTGCTGCGGCCGGTCACGCGCCTGAGCCGACAAATAGAAACGCGCAATGCGGATTCGCTGGAGCCGCTGTCCGTCAAGACATCGACCCTGGAAGTGGCCGTCTTGCGGGATACGGTAAACCGCCTGATCAGCGGGATCGACGAGGTCCTGACCCGGGAGCGGCAATTCGCAAACGATGTCGCGCATGAACTGCGCACGCCGCTGACGACGCTCAAACTTGAGCTTGCCAGCAACGACCCCGACCTCGAAACATTGAAATACGAAGTCAACCGCTTGACCCAGCTCGTCGGCCAGATGCTGACCCTCGCAAGGGTCGAACAAGCGCATCTGCGGCAGTCGTTCAAAGCGATACAACTGGATCAGCTTTGCCTGCGAGAACTGGAGCGCCTCCGACCCCGTATCGATGCGGTCGAAATGCAGGTTCAGACGTCACTGGCGCCATTGACGGTCGCCGGCGACGAAGTGTTGCTGGGTTCATTGTTCAGCAATCTGTTATTGAACGTTATCCACCATTGCGCGCCCGGCACGGAGATTGCGGTGAGCCTCGAGCAGGTAACCGGTGCCGTTCGCCTGAGCGTGGAGGATAACGGACCCGGTATCGAAGCTTCGCAGGTTGAGCGGCTTAACAAAGGCTTCACCCGCATGGACAGCCGCAGCTCCGGCCATGGCCTGGGCCTCGCTATCTGCCGCAAGATTGCGGAAGTACACGGTGCAACGCTGACTTTCCTCGCACGGGATGACAGTGTGACGGGCTTGCGGGTGCAGCTGGATTTTCCGGATTAACCGGAGTTTAAGGTTCATCTGCCAGACTCGCTGCATGATGAGTACGACAGGGCGACTTGATAAGAGGTTATGGTACACAGCAGCACCGATCAGCCGCGCACTGCCGGTCGCGCGAAGCTGCCGGTTATTGATAGCTGCGCTACTCCTGTGCGCCGGGGTGTCGTCAGTGGCGGCTGAAGAGCAAAGCAGCGTGCGTGTATTTCCGGTGGAGTTCTTCGCTGATGCCCAGGCACAAACCGCGTACGACATGATCTCGCTGTTGCCGGGATTCACCTTCGATGCGGGTGATAAAAATGTGCGTGGTTATTCGGGCAGTACCGGCAATGTCCTGATCGATGGCCAGCGACCGGTGAGCAAATTTGACGATCTTGCAAATGTACTGCAGCGAATTCCTGCGGCAACGGTAGCCAGGGTAGATCTGATTCGTGGTACTGCAACCGGTATTGATATGCAAGGGCGGTTGCTGGTTGCCAATATAGTACGTCGAAACGAGGCGGCAATGGATACAAGTGCGGAGCTGGGACTATATGCTCATGGCGAGGGTCACTGGTTGCCGGAGGGGCGGCTCGAGGCCTCTCGCCGCTGGGGTGAGCAGCTTGTCGAAGGCTCAGTGCATGCCTACCAGCTTGCGGATGACGATAGTGGCGACGGGTTCCGGCAGCGCACGGATACCGCGGGCAATGTGACCGATCATGCGCGGTCCAGCCTGTTCGCGGCAGACGAAGGCATGCAGGCGGCGCTCGGGTACGAGCGACCTCTTTTGGACGGCAAACTGCGGCTCAACACGGTCTTGCTCAGCGAACAAAAGAAAGAAGATGAAGACTTGCGCTTCGATATTCCGATGACCGATAGCGTGGCCATCAGGGAGATCAAGAGTCACGATGAGATAGAGCTGGGCGCACATTTTGATCGCCCGCTTGGCGGCGATAGCACGCTCAATGTCCTTTTAATCCAGCAGATCAGGCAACAGGACAAAACTGAGACGGAGATAACGGATGGTGCCAACGCTGCGTTTACCGAGAACAGCGAATCGGGCGAAACGATCGCGCGGGCAACGATTCGAAATTCCCTGTCAGGTGGACTTGTGCTCGAATGGGGCGCAGAGCTCGCCTACAATTTTCTGGACAGCAATTTTATCAGCGAGGAAGATGGCAGTCCGGTGTTCGTACCAAACGCGTCCGTGCATGTGGAAGAAAACCGTGCGGAAGGATTCACCAATGTAAGTTGGGTATCCGGGCCACGGTTAAGCAGCGAGGTCGGAATCGCATTCGAATTCTCCCGCATCAGCCAGGAAAGCGATGACACGACGAGGAAATCGCTCAGTTATCTGAAGCCAAGAGCAGCGTTGACCTGGACGCCGACTGACGTCGACCAGTTTCGCTTCCGCTTGCAACGAAACGTCGGGCAACTTGATTTTGACGACTTTGTTTCGTCAGCGGAATTGTCGACAAGCACCCTGAACATCGGCAACACGGACCTCGAGCCTTACACAGCGTGGGACCTCACGGCAAACTGGGAGCGACTGTTTTGGCGCGGCGCGATTCTGGTGCTTGGACTGCGACATGCGTGGATGGATAAGGTCGTGGACATTATTCCTGTCTACGCGGACACGGATGGCGACGGCGTTGATGAGGTCTACGATGGCCCGGGCAACCTCGGCAAAGGCAGCCTTGACGAATTCAACCTGGGGCTGGATCTGCCGTTGGACGGGATTGGTATCAGTGGCGGCACTCTCAAAGGCAACGTCGCCTACGTGCGAAGCTCGGTGCGCGACCCTTTGACCAATGAACGGCGGCCGATGGCGGACACGCAGCAAGCCTGGCAAGGTGAGATGGAATTTACTCAGGACCTGCCGGCGCATCGGCTGCGCTGGGGGGTGAACCTCAAGCTGGCTGAATCGAAGCCCGAGTATCGCCTGGACGAGACCCGGGTCGAGTGCGAGGATTTCTGGGTCGGCATGTTCGTCAACTACTACTTAACGGACGCATGGACCGTATCGCTCAGGCTTGAAAACCTGAGCGCTCGCAAGCAACACCTGGCACGTACCCTGTACGACGCTCCGAGAGACACGGGTAATGTTGATGCGTACGAAGCGCGGTCCATGGAGTTTTCACCTTACGTGTACCTGCAGGTGCGCTGGCAACGGCATTGAAATTGGACAATGTCATAGGCGGCTGCGACGGTCCCCTGCAGGTTTGCGTCTGCCGACTGCTTCACAGGTCTCGATGTTTGCCAGCATTGCCAACGGCATAGGCGTGTGCTAACTATGGGGAAGCTTCAACACGCAGCTAGCCCACGAATAAGAACAGAGGGGACTCAAAAATGTTGTCGATAATGAAAAAATACGAGAACCAAGCCTATGCGCTGATGCGGATTACAACGGGCTTCATGTTTCTGTGCCACGGTGCGTCGAAATTCATGACCATGGGGGATGCCGCACGTCCGTTTCATATCCAGTGGATCGCCGCACCTATTGAGCTTATCGGTGGTGCTTTAGTAATGCTCGGACTGCTTACTGTACCGGCCGCGTTTCTCTGTGCCGGCATGGCTGCTGCCGCTTACTGGGTTGGGCACTTTCCGCGCGGTAATGTACTGCCCATTTCAAACGGTGGTGACGCGGCTGCACTTTTCGCATTCGTATTTCTCTATATTTCTGCGAAAGGGACTGGCATCTGGGGTATTGGCAAGGACTGAAAGCGTTTCATAGACTTTCAGATGGCGGCGGAACAACCGCCATCTGATGGTCTTCTGCGACCTGTACGCGGCGCGCGACGCATCATGGCCTGAGCCGCGCGATGCTGGTGAGAAAAATGGTGGGCCCGCCAGGACTCGAACCTGGGACCAAGGGATTCACTGTATCCACTCATTTCTGAATGGAGCGGACTATCTCATCACCCTCAACTTAATGGTAGGGGCGGGACGCTCTAGCCTGTTATTAAGAACACTCAAGTTCCCAGGTAGTCTCTGCACCGTCTGGCGGTGTACCGCCAGCTTGGCTCAGGATTGCCATCAGCCGAACTGCTAAGGTTTCCCTGAATTCATCCCGTTCATTTTGCGACTTTCGACGCAAACGCACCTTTTTGATGAGTCCCCTGCTCTAACCAACTGAGCTACAGGCCCACGTTTTTCCTTTTAAATTTTGCTACTTTCTTTTTCCGGCGGCTCGTCTTTCAGCCCGGCCTTTCCAAATCTGGTAACGTTCAATCGCCCACATACCCAAGCGCCCCGTACCCGACTCATCGGCGAAGCAGCGCCGCGAAAAGCGAACGCGATTCTAATAGCGGGTTGCATGGATCCGAAAATTTTTTGTCTATCAGCTGCCCACGTCGCACTAATCTTCCAGCAAAAAGCTCCGCAACTGATCCGAGCGGGTCGGGTGACGCAGCTTGCGCAGTGCCTTGGCTTCTATCTGGCGAATACGTTCGCGTGTTACATCGAACTGCTTGCCGACTTCCTCGAGCGTGTGGTCCGTATTCATGTCGATACCAAAACGCATGCGCAATACTTTCGCTTCGCGCGGAGTAAGACCCGCGAGTACCGAGTGCGTAGTTTCTCTCAGGCCTTGCGAGGTTGCCGACTCAACCGGTGAATGGACTGTCGTGTCCTCGATGAAATCGCCCAGATGCGAATCTTCATCGTCGCCAATTGGCGTTTCCATCGAAATAGGCTCTTTTGCAATCTTGAGTACCTTGCGTACCTTGTCTTCGGGCATCTCCATGCGTTCGGCCAATTCATCGGGCAGCGGTTCGCGGCCCATCTCCTGCAGCATCTGCCGGGAAATGCGGTTCAGCTTGTTGATCGTTTCGATCATGTGCACCGGGATACGGATAGTACGGGCCTGGTCCGCGATCGAGCGCGTAATTGCCTGGCGAATCCACCAGGTGGCGTAGGTCGAAAACTTGTAGCCGCGACGGTATTCGAACTTGTCGACCGCCTTCATCAGGCCGATGTTTCCTTCCTGGATCAGGTCGAGGAACTGTAAGCCACGATTTGTGTATTTTTTCGCGATTGAAATGACGAGGCGCAGGTTGGCTTCCACCATTTCTTTTTTCGCGCGCCGCGCTTTCGCTTCACCGATCGACATTTGTCGATTGATTTCCTTGATCTCGGCAATGGACAGGCGTGTGTCCTGTTCCACAGCGAGCAACTTGCGTTGCGCACGCAGGATGTCGTCCTTGAGCTTGGCAAGAATGGATGAGTGCTTACGCTTTGCGCGAATATGTTTGTCAACCCATTTCAGGTTGGTTTCACTCTTCGGGAAACTGGACAGGAAATCCTTGCGCGGCATGTGCGCGTCACGCACACAAATACGCATTACCAGGCGTTCCTGGGTGCGAATGACCGCAACCGCATCGCGCAGGTTCCGAACCAGCGCGTCAAACAACTTCGGCGCGAGCTTGAGCTCCATCAGCTGATCAGCAAGGTCTGCGAGGATCTTCTTCGTTCGCTTGTCCTTGTAGCCGTGTTCCTCGATCGATTTGAGCGAGCGATTGTGCAATCTTCGAATGACCTTGAAGCGCGCTTCGACTTCCTCCGGATCCGGCCCGGTATCGATGACTACTTCTTCGTCGTCGTCGTCATCGTCGGATTTTTGCTGCGGCGGTTTGATCTCGTCGGGTGCATTCGGGTCGATAAAGCCGACCAGCAGGTCCTGCATGCGCGTGTCGCCCGCGCTGACCGCGTCAGCAACCAGCAGCAGCGCATCAATCGTCGGCGGAAAGTGCGCCATGTGATATTTGACCTGGTTCAGGCCGTCTTCGATGCGCTTGGCAATTTCGATTTCGCCCTGGCGCGTCAGTAGTTCGACGGTACCCATCTCTCGCATGTACATGCGCACGGGGTCGGTTGTACGACCGAATTCGGCATCAACGCTGGCGAGGGCCGCTTCGGCCTCTTCAACGGCTTCATCGTCCGTAGCAGCGGCGTCGGACAACACGAGCGACTCGGCATCCGGCGCTTTCTCATGCACCGTAATACCCATGTCGTTAATCATGTTGACGATGTCCTCGATCTGTTCCGGATCGACGATGTCATTCGGCAAGCTATCGTTAACCTCTGCATAGGTCAGGTAGCCTTGCTCCTTGCCGCGGGCAATTAAATTCTTTAACTGTTGAACCTGTTTATTGCCGCCAATCATTGCTCGTTTTTCGCTCAAGACGAAACGACCTCCGGTTAAAAAATGCAAACGACCAAGTGTACTAAACCATCCTGGCTCAATCTATGACTAATTCTGCCTGCGTTGGTTGCACACCAGCTTTGCGCGCGTGCACAACGGTTTCCTAAACCCGGCCAAGCTGCCTGAGTTCCGCTTTCTCATCCTCACTCAAGCTGCTAACTCGTTGTTTAGCAATCAAAACTTCAACATGTTCCCGCCGCGCCGCCTGGGCAATCTGAACCAGGCATTCGCCGAGTTCGGCCGCGGCATCAAACTCTTCGTCGTCCGGTAGTTCAGCTGCTGCGAGCTTGCCAAGGTGCTTGCCGGACTCGAGGTGTCGCCAGCGCTCCAGCAGGCCCGCAGTCGTCATATGGGGTTCCTCACGCACTGTTTCAATAAGGCCCGCCAAAAGATCGATACCGGGCCGGTTTACCCCCGCCAGCTGTTCCGGGTCAATTTGCAGGGCAGCGGCGGGATAGTTCAACAGCAGTGTGATGGCTTTTCTTACGACGGACGGTTTGCCGCGGGCATCGCGCCGACGGGCCAGCGCAATGGCCGGATGAATTGCGTTCAGGCGCTGCCTGCCTGCCGGATCCGAGGCCAGGTTGCGTTCGAGTTTCTCCGTTGCAAGCCCGACTGTTTTGGCCAGCGATTCCAGCAGAATATCGCGATAAACGCCATGCGGAATTTTGGCGACGAGCGGTTTGGCAAGCTCTGCAAATCGTGCCTTGCCATCGACGCTGGCCAGGTCGACCTGGCGGGTCAATTCGCCGGTGAGAAAATCTGCCAGTAACAATCCGCTGTCCAGTGCCGCAATGAATGCGTCGGCGCCGTGTGTATTGACATAGCTGTCCGGGTCCTGCCCATCCGGCAGGAACACAAAGCGAACTTGCCGGCCCTCACGAATGTGGGGCAGTGCGGTTTCGAGCGCGCGCCAGGCGGCCTGCCTGCCAGCCCTGTCGCCGTCGAAACAAAATGCCACGTTGTCACTAAGCCGAAACAGGCGATTAAGGTGGTCCGCGGTTGTCGCTGTGCCTAACGTCGCAACTGCGAAATCGATACCGTTTCGCGCCAGTGCAACGACGTCCATATAGCCCTCAACGACCACCAGCCGTTCAATCTGTCGCAATGCCTGGCGCGCTTCCCAAAGGCCATAGAGCTCACTGCCTTTATGAAACAATACGGTCTCAGGCGAATTGAGGTACTTCGGTTCTTCATCACCCGTCGTCCTGCCGCCGAAGCCGATGCAACGACCGCGCGTGTCGCGGATCGGAAAAACAATCCGGTTCCGAAAACGGTCGTAGTGGCGCCCGTTATCCTTTCGGATAACCAGGCCAGTCGCGAGTAGTCTATCGATCGTGGTATCGGATCCGCCAAACTTGTCGAGCAGGTTGCTCCAGCCATCCGGAGCGAACCCGATACCAAAACGTTGCGCCGTCACGCCGTCAATACCGCGTTGCTTGAGGTAGTCGACGGCAGGGGCATGCTCACGCAGACAGTGCTGCCAGTGCTTTTCGACCTTGCCGAGCAGTGCGAACAGCTCATCGTAGCGTTGTGCCGGCTTGTCACTTTCGTTACGCGGTACTTCCACCCCCATCGAATTCGCGAGGCTTTCAATCGCCTCGATGAAGTTCATGTGATCAAAATCCATCAGGAAGCTCACGGCGGTACCGTGTGCGCCGCAACCGAAGCAATGGTAAAAGCCCTTCGCCGGGCTCACGGTAAATGACGCGGACTTCTCATCGTGAAAGGGACAGCAGGCTTTGAACTCCCGGCCGGCTTTTTTCAATGGCACACGGCGGCCGACCACTTCGACAATGTCGGCGCGGGCCACGAGGTCGTCAATAAAATCTTGCGGAATCAGTCCGGCCATATAACTCTAACGGCGCTTACGGGCCTTTGGGGTTGCCAGCTGCATACGATTGTGGTCGCGGCAATTAGCTGGACAGGACACTGGTTTCAAACAGCATAGCGTTTTTGAGGAGAACCGCCAGTCAGGCAAGTTTCACGCCAATAGTGCCTTTACGCGCGCACCAACCACGCCCATGTCCGCCTTGCCCGCCGCTTCCGACTTGATGGCGGCCATAACCTTGCCCATATCGCGAATGCTGCTGGCACCGGTTGATTTGATGGTCGCGACCAGCAGCGCATCCAGCTCTTCCGGACTTAATTGCTCGGGCAGGTAGTCCTCGATTACCTTGAGCTCGGCGCGCTCGATGTCGGCCAGGTCTTCACGCTGGCCACGCACAAATTGCTCGATCGAGTCGCGGCGTTGCTTGACGGCTTTCTCAAGTACGGCGAGCGTCGCTGCGTCGTCGAGCTCCTTGCGGGAGTCGACTTCAATACGCTTGATGTCGGCCAGCATCAGGCGAATCACTTTCAGCCGATCCTTGTTGCCGGCTTTCAGCGCCGTCTTCATGTCTTCAGTCAGGCGTGCTTTAAGCGACATTGTGGACTCGAAAGATGGCGTTATGCCTTTAGGGTGGGGTGGGGCGCCTGGCTCTGCGATCAGTACCGTTGTTGGCACCTTGTGATGATGTTCGCGGCTGGGCAAGGGTGCTTTGGCTTCGCTCAGACGCTGCTGCTCAATATAAACGCTTTCGCTTGGAGTCTTCCCGTGAGATACGCTTTAAGTGACGCTTAACGGCCGCTGCTTTCTTACGCTTGCGTTCCTGGGTCGGCTTCTCATAAAACTCGCGGCGACGAAGCTCGGTCAATACGCCGGCCTTTTCGCAGGCGCGTTTGAAACGGCGCAGGGCTGCGTCAAAATATTCATTTTCTTTAACACGTACGCTTGGCATGTGATTCCACGGATCCTTCAGACATAAGAATCCCGGCTATAGCCGGGACACGGAGCCGGCCATTATACTGGTCTGGTGGCCTATTTCAAACCCGGATTTAAGGGCCCCGGAGCAGGAGTCGATCAATGAATGTCCTCGGCATTGAAACCAGTTGCGACGAGACTGGTATCGCCCTCTACAGTACCGAGGGTGGCCTGCTCGCGCATGCATTGCACAGCCAGGTCGACCTGCACGCTGTTTACGGCGGAGTGGTGCCGGAGATCGCCTCGCGCGACCACCTGCGCCGCATGCTGCCACTGATCGAGCAGGTTATGGCGGCCGCCGGGTTAGAGCGGCCGGATGCGATCGCGCACA
>DDIS01000078.1:0-13789 GCA_002338615.1 Proteobacteria bacterium UBA1844
CCGCCGACAACAGCGCAATGGACGGGTATGCGCTTTCGACGCGGGACCTGGTGCACGGCCAAGGTGCGCTGCCGCTGTCAGCACGAATCCGTGCAGGAGATGCGCCAGCGCCGCTCACAGCGGGCACCGCGGCACGCATTTTCACGGGCGGCGAAATTCCCGCTGGCGCCGATGCGGTTGTCATGCAGGAAAATTGCGAAGAGCACGATGGCAAGGTGCAAATCAAGACACCGGTCCGCAGCGGACAAAACATCCGCTGTGCCGGCGAGGATTTTCGCCAGGGCGACGAAATTCTGCGTGCCGGAAGCCGTTTGCGGCCGCAGGATCTCGGTCTGCTCGCGGCCGCCGGCATTGACCGTGCCGATGTCGTACGGCGACCCATTGTTGCGGTCCTTTCGACCGGTGACGAACTCATACCGCCGGGCCAGGCACGTCGCCCGGGCCAGACCTACGACAGCAACGGTCCCCTGCTTCGCGGCCTGGTCGCGCAAACAGGTTGTACGGTATTGCCGTTATTCCAGGTGCCCGATACGCCGGACAGAACCCGGCAGGCTCTTATTGAATCCGCCGCCAATGCCGATCTCGTGATTTCATCCGGCGGCGTCAGCGTTGGCGAGTCCGACCATGTCCGGAAGGCGCTGGAGGCTATCGGCCAGCTGAAATTGTGGCGTATATCGGTGAAGCCGGGTAAGCCGCTGGCATTCGGCGTTATAAAGGACACACCTTTTATCGGCTTGCCGGGCAACCCGGTCGCCGTGTTTGTTACCTTCTGTCTTTTCGCGGCTCCGCTGATACGCAAGCTGCAGGGCCGGCATGAATGGATGCCGGAACCTCATTCCGTGGCGGCCGCCTTTGCGAGTCCGGGCTCGTCGCGCGAGGAATATTTACGTGTGCGCGTGGAGCATGGCCATCTGTTACCGTATCCACACCAGGGGTCCGGGGTACTTAGCTCGGTCGTCTGGGCCGATGGACTTGCGCGAATACATGCAGGCCAGGTTGTCGCCGAAGGGAGCATGCTCGACTTTTTCCACTTTGACGCATTGCTGCAATAGCCGCTTTGCAAGCCAATCGACTGACAATCACTTCAGGAACGCCATGAGCAAGCAACGCAAGCAGGACGTACCGTTCATTCCAGTCAGAGTTGCCGTATTGACCGTATCCGACTCCCGCACCCTCGACAATGACACCTCCGGCGACACCCTGTGCGAGCGCGTACGATCAGCAGGCCACACGCTCGCCGAACGCGCACTTCTCCCGGACGATATTTTCAAGGTTCGTGCCACGGTCTCGATCTGGATCGCCGACGCATCCATCGACTGCATCCTGATCACCGGTGGCACCGGAATTACCGGACGTGATAGCACGCCCGAGGCGATCCGGCCGCTGTTGGTGCGCGACATCCCGGGCTTTGGCGAACTGTTCCGGCAAATTTCCCGGGAAGATATCGGTGCCGCCACCATTCAATCGCGTGCCTTTGCCGGTACCGCAAACGCCACGCTGGTATTCGCGCTGCCCGGATCTCCTGGTGCCTGCGAAACCGCCTGGGATCACATACTTGTAACGCAACTGGACGCTCGCACACGGCCCTGTAATTTTATCTCGTTGCTCTCGCGTCTGAATGAGTCTTGAGCGAGGGGCGCCCAGGTTAAAGCGAGCCGCCGATTCCTGTCGCCGGCCATGCTGCTGATCGCCTGTTCCGGGCTGGCAGCGGCTTTCCGGCGCCTCGGGCGGTTTCGCTGACCGGACGGACAAGATCTCTTTCCCTTGCAGCCGGGGTGTCATTGGTGCTGCCCACAACGGGCTACGGGTAACTCCGAATGGTTTCAATGCCCGCACAAAATTATCATAAGAACCCTAAGCAACGTCGTCACTGAAAGCTGCACTGCTCGTCCCCGGTCTCGCCCTGCGCGCCGACCGCAGTGTGTCACGCACAGCATGACCGCGTTGCGAGCGAACTAACAAACTTCATGAAAACTCGAAAATAATCAGTACGAGGTGACGCATGGTCGGATACATCACAAATATCGAGAAAGATACGCTGGCAAACGAAGACTACCGACGTGTGCTGTTTACTGGGGAAAAAACCCAGCTCGTTCTAATGACACTCCAGTCGGGCGATGAAATTGGTATGGAGGTCCACGAAGATCACGACCAGTTCATTCGTGTCGAAGCTGGTACCGGGGTCGTACAGCTTGATGGCGAGGAACATGCGCTTTCAGACGGAACGGCTGTCGTGATCCCGGCCGGTGTCGAGCACAACGTGGTGAATACGTCGAGTGATGAGGCTTTGCGGCTCTACACTTTGTACAGCCCGCCCGAACATGCTGACGGCACCGTGCACCCTGCGAAGACCGATGAACCCGGCTGAAGCGACTACCACGGGTGTTGCGGGTCACTTCTTCGGCAAACCGAGTTGTGTGAACCCGCAGCTAATTACGGGGATCTCCGCATCGTTGCGCGGTCCGTGCATCGCTACAATTGAGTTCGTAACAACATCATTATTTGAGCCAGTGCGGTGCTGATATCGAGGCAACGCAACGATGGCGGAGGGCTGGACTTGGACAAGGTGAAAAAACCGCTGGATAACGAAGAGTTCTTGTCGAAGTTGAAACGCTACAGCGCTGAGGTACGCCGCGATCGTCGCCTTTCCGGGACCGACGTAGTAACTACCACGATACATAGCCTGCAGCTGTGCGGCAGCCGACTGACCCTGGATGCGGTCATTGAAGCGGGCCGGGTTCAGTCTATCGGCTATCGAGTCAGGGCCTGCTCCTTGGGACAGGCTACAACGGCGATCATCGCCGAGCGTGCGCCTGGCATGAACGCAGCAGACCTGCAAGCCGTGCAAAATCAGCTGGAACAAATCCTGCACGGCTATGTGCCGAGCGACGACGCACTAATCTGGCCCGAACTTGCGATTTTCCAGCATGCAGCGACCATGCCGGCCCGGCATGGCTCGGCGCTATTGCCGTTTCGCGGGTTGCAGAAGCTCTTCGAAAAAAAGAATGCGCTTGACGAATCCTTGCAAAAGCAAGCGAACGACTATATTCCAACAGGAGATTTAAGATGGTTCAGAATGTCATCGTAGTTGGCGGCGGTATTGGCGGCACTATGACCGCAAATAGCCTGGTTGCAAAACTATATCCGGAAATCAGCCGCGGCAAAGTTCGCGTAACCCTGATCTCGAACAGCCCCTGGCATTACTACAAACCTGCGTTTATGTATGTTGCGTTTGGTGCGTACTACAAGAACGAACTGCGCCGCCCGCAAGCCTCGTTGCTGCGTCCGGAAATCAACTTTGTTCTGGATGAAGTGGAAGGTTTCGATTTCAAGGGCAGCCGCTTGAGAATGGCGTCGGGCGATAGCTACGACTACGATTACCTGGTCGTATCGACTGGCTGTATACCGTCACCCGAACGAATTGAAGGCCTTAAGGAAGCAGGCGATCATTTCTATCTGCACGATCCAGCCATGCAGCTTTACAAGAAACTCTCGACGATTGAGAAGGGCCGCATCTTTATCGGTGTGACATTCCCGAAAACACCGAACGTTCCACATCAGTGCGGCATCGCGCCGATGGAAACCACACTAATGCTGGATGACTTTTTGCGCCAACGCGGTGTACGTGACCAGATTGAAGTGGTTTACACCTATCCCACTATCTCTCAGCTATTGCGCAACTGTCTGTTCCTGCAGGAACCGGTCGGCGAAGTCCTGCCGGACGTTTTTGAATCGAAGGGTATTAAACACCAGCGCGGCTTTACACTCGCGAGTGTCGATCCGGTGAACAAGATCGCGATCTCGGAGGAGGGGCAGGAAGAAAACTTCGATATCCTGATGCAAACCCCGCCAATACGTGCAGTGGACGCGGTCCTTGATTCCGGCATCTCGGAAGCGCCCAACAACGAAGGCTGGTTGCCGACCGATCGTCATTCGCTGCAACTTGACGGATTCGAGAACGTGTTCGTGATGGGTGACACGGTTGATCTGCCAATCAGTAAGGCAGGTGGCAGTTGCCACAACCAGGCACCTGTTATCTGCAACAACATTGCCGGACTGATGCGAATCGGCACTACCGTGGCGGAATACGACGGCAAGGTGCAGGCGATCGCACAGATGGGAATGGATGCCGGTATGCCGCTCTGGTACGACTATGATGATGACGTTATCCCGACGCCCGCAACCAAGATTGGCGGCTTGATGCGCAAGGGATTTAACCGTGGTGTCTACTGGTCTGTCGCCCGTGGCCTGATTTAGAAAAGGAGAATAGAAGATGAGCAATACATCCAGTGCAACCGCAGAAGCCCGGCCGTTCGACGAGGTACTGAAAGCCTCGCCGGAACTGCAGGACCAGGCAACGCTCGATGGCATGTCGGAACTGATCACTAAAGTTGCGCCGCTGTTGCAGGGCAACCGGCTGCATAACATCGTCGATCTGCTTGCGGCAATTTCCGACGTCATTGAAATGTCGGACGACGCCATGCTGCAGAAATTGATGGCATTTTACGAAGACGGAGTCGCAAGCGTCTGGTCTGTTAGTAATGCTCTGCGCTACTCGTCAGCCCAGGCGGCGCAGGCAGACACTCCACCCACAATGTGGCAAAGTATACGCCGCTTGCGAGGCGACGAAGACGCCCGTCGTGGCCTGGACATGACGATCAGGCTGATGTCTGAGCTGGGGCGACAGTCCCGCGCAGCGCACCGACCGATAACTGAAGACTGAACAAGGAATTTCTATGAAACGCAACGCAGCGGCCGTCTGGGAAGGCGGCCTGAAAACCGGCAAAGGCACAATTTCGACCGAAAGCAGAGCGCTGTCCAATGCACCCTATTCCTTCGGTACCCGGTTCGAGCAAGCGAAGGGCACCAATCCTGAGGAGCTCATCGCGGCGGCCCATGCCGGCTGCTATTCGATGGCCCTGTCACTCATGCTGGGTGAGTCCGATATCGAACCCGAACGCATCGACACCACCGCCCACGTGACTATCGAGGCCGACGATAGCGGCTTTAGCATCACGGCCGTGCATCTTGAAGTATTCGCAAAGATCGCCGGGATGGACAACGACAGTTTCCAGAAAGCGGCCAATGCCGCCAAGGAAGGCTGCCCGGTCTCAAAGGTACTTAACGCAAAGATTACGCTCGACGCAAAACTTCGAAACGAGTGAGCTATCGCGGAAAATGATACTCGGGCTTTGTTCAACGCGGCTGCTACCTGGGTCGTTCGACCTGCGCATTGCACTGGGTGATGCCGGGTAAAATGCTGCGTTCCCGCTACGCAAGCGTTGCAGAGTTGTTGCAGGAATACCAGCCGGCAATGCCCGTATACTGCATACATCCTGCTAAATACCGCGCGGTCGCGAGGCAATTCGTCGACGCGTTTCCGGGCCGGGTTCTTTATGCCGTGAAAGCAAATGATCACCCTGGGGTCATTGCAGCCCTGCACCAGGGTGGTGTGCGGCATTTCGACTGCGCATCGCTGGCAGAGGTTGCACGTGTGAAAAGTGCCTGCGACGAGGCACGCTGCTATTTCATGGTGCCCACCCGTCTGCGCGGCGCCGCGGCCTCAGCACAGCGCGACTACGACGTGCGCCATTTTCTGCTGGATCACATAAGTGGTGTGCAGCCACTGGTCGACGAGATCGACGCACCGGCATCGGTCATATTCGCGCGTATGGCGGTGTCTCATTCTGCGGCGAAACAAAATCTTTCGGCGAAGTTTGGCGCACCGCCGGCGGCTATGCCGGAGTTGTTGACGGCGATCCGGCACACCGGTGCCGAGCCGGCTATCGCCTGCAACGTCGGATCGTCGGTAACTGATCCCGCCGCATACGAGCACGCAATCCAGTCGCTCGCCACAATATTGAGGGCGCTGCCGTTTAAAGTACGCCTTGCAGACATTGGTGGCGGCTTTCCGCAATCGTACCCGGGCTTCCCTGCTCCACCTGTCGACACGTTCATCGACACAATCAGGAAAACAGCACAGCAGTTGCCGCTGGCCGACGACGGTGAGCTGATGATCGAACCGGGTCGGTCGCTCGCGGCGACGGGTCTGTCCGCCGTCGTCGAGGTCCTTTTGCGCAAGGACGACCGCCTTTATCTCAACGATGGCATGTACGGAATATTCTGGGAATTACGCTTTGGCCTGCACGACCGGTACCCGGTTGCTTGCTACCGGGAAGGCGAGCGACTTGAATCAGAAACGAAGGCGTTCCAGCTTTACGGCCCCACCTGCGACGCAACGGACATGCTCCCAGGCCGGGTCGAACTGCCTGCCGACATTCGCCCGGGCGATCATATCGAATTCTCCTGCATCGGTGCGTATAGCCTCACAGGCCGTACCAATTTCAACGGGCATTTCAGCGACCAGGTTGTCACGATCGAGAGCTAGAATCAGGTATCAGGCCATAGGAGAAGCCGGCATGCACCCTGTATTGATAACTGTATTGCTGCTGACCTGCAGCAATGTGTTTATGACCTTCGCGTGGTACGCGCACCTTAAGGAACTCAACCACACCTCATGGATGATCGCTGCTTTGCTGAGCTGGGGCATCGCATTTTTCGAGTACATGCTGCAGGTGCCCGGCAATCGTATCGGCTACACGGTGCTCACCGTGGGTCAGCTCAAGATTTTGCAGGAAGTCATTACTTTGTCGGTGTTCGTGCCGTTCGCGGTTCTTTATCTTCGTGAACCGTTGAAGCTCGATTACCTGTGGGCCGCATTGTGCATTCTCGGCGCCGTATTCTTCATGTTTCGCGGCAAGTTTGCGGGTATGTAATAACTATAAACAGACGATGGCGGAGAGAGAGGGATTCGAACCCTCGAAGGGCTTTTAACCCTTACTCCCTTAGCAGGGGAGCGCTTTCGACCACTCAGCCATCTCTCCGTTTGTCTTGTTCCTGATCCTTTCGCTACGCGAGGGATTGATTGACCGGCAGCTGCGCTGCCTCGCCTGCGGTGTCTGTCGACCGGTCTTGCCGGTCTCGGATCATCGCTTCGCTCCTCACCATTTCAGGGCGCACTGCGTGCGTCTGCAGGCGTTGCGCGCCCCGGTTCGAATCCTCGAAGGGCGCACATAGTACTTTCAGGCTTACGCGAGGTAAACCCCATAAGGACGCAAATGAGGCTTTATTCGGCGGCTTTCTTGGCGCCGGATGCAGCCGCTTGTTCGCTTTGTATTCGCTCGTAGATCTCTTCGCGGTGCACAGCAACATCTTTTGGCGCATTCACGCCTATCCGCACCTGGTTTCCTTTCACTCCTAAAACGGTAATCGTGACATCGCTCCCGATCATGACCGTTTCACCAGCGCGCCGTGTCAATATCAACATGACTTTATTCTCCATCCCTGCAGGGCTCCTGCCCTGTTCTTTTTTACGCTTGGTACTCGCTAAACTATTGGAATACTAGCTGATTTTCGAGATCGATGTTCATTTAGAAAATATCTTGGTTCAGTTGGACAGTTTCTTGCCATATAACAATAAGACTACGCCAGCTTCGCGGCTATCCACGCCGGCACCGATGCAAGGGCCTTGTCCAGGGCCGCCGGGTCGGTGCCACCAGCCTGCGCGAAATCGGGTCGCCCTCCGCCCTTGCCACCTACCTGCTCGGCGACCGGCCGGATAAGCTCGCCCGCCTTGATCCGGTCAACATTGTCTTTCGTAACGCCTGCCGCAAGCCGTACCTTGCCATCATCGACGGAGCCAAGAACCACAACCGCACTTTGCAATTTGTCCTTGAATCGGTCCACGGCTTCGCGCAGTGTTTTCGCATCGGCGCCATCGACGCGCGTGGCCAACACCCGTATTCCGCATACTTCAAC
Organism: Proteobacteria bacterium UBA1844; assembly: GCA_002338615.1. Taxonomy (GTDB): domain Bacteria; phylum Pseudomonadota; class Gammaproteobacteria; order Steroidobacterales; family Woeseiaceae; genus UBA1847. Next base: position 7,819 of record DDIS01000078.1, read on the forward strand.
AACCTGGTCCAGTTCATTCGAGCCCTTTCCAGTCACGAGTGCCTGCTTCGCTGCGGCCAGCTCTTTCTCAAGGTCCCGGTTGCGCCTTAGCACCTGTTCGACTTTTGCCACGCTTTGATCGGATTGGCTGCGCAGCAATATTGAAATTGCATCCAGCATTTTTTGCCGCTCATCCAGCCAGGCCAGCGCGCCCGTGCCCGTCACAGCTTCAATGCGCCGGATACCCGAAGCAACGCCGCCCTCTGAGGTGATTTTGAACACACCAATATCACCCGTACGACTAACGTGCGTACCGCCACATAGTTCGACGGAGAAATCACCAAAGCGCAGCACACGAACTTCATCGCCGTACTTCTCGCCAAACAGGGCCGTCGCTCCCGAGTTCATCGCGTCGTCGTAGCTCATCAACTGGGTGTCCGCCGGACGATTTGCCCGAATTTCATCATTGACCAGTTTTTCAATCGCTGCAATCTGTTCCTCTGTGACGCCTTCGTAATGCGAAAAATCGAATCGCAGCCGGTCCGCTGCAACCAGCGATCCTTTCTGTGTCACGTGCTCGCCCAGAACCTGTCGCAATGCCGCGTGCAACAAGTGGGTCGCCGAATGGTTCAGGCGAATGGCCTGCCGGCGATCCGCATCAACGATGGCGTCAATGCTGTCGCCGGCCCGAAATTGCCCTTCCTCGACAGCACCATAATGCACGTTGGCCTTGCCACTTTTTTGCGTGTCGTCAACGCGAAACAGTTTACCTATATCGGCCAGCAGGCCGCTGTCGCCCACTTGCCCGCCACTTTCCGCATAAAACGGAGTCGAGGATAAAATGATCGCGCCATCTTCACCCGCGGACAACGACTCAACCGGCTTGTCGTCCTTGTACAAAGCCAGAATCTCGGCGACGCCGTCGGTCGATTCGTATCCGGAAAACGAGGTTTCGATATCCGATTGCATCGCACTGCCACTGGCCGCGCCAAACTTGCTGGCGGCGCGCGCTCGTGCGCGTTGCTCCTCCATGGCCTGCTCAAAGCCGGCTTCGTCGACTGCGACACCGCGCTCACGTGCAATGTCCGCGGTTAAGTCGACAGGAAAACCGTACGTGTCATAGAGCTTGAAAACGATGTCGCCGGGAATCTCCCGGCCATCCAGCGCGGTGAACGCTTCCTCGAGAATTTCCATGCCGGTATCGAGCGTTTCTGCGAATCGGCGTCCTTCCTGCTCGAGTACTTTTTCGACATGTGCTTGCGCTTTAAGCAGTTCCGGGTAGGCATCGCCCATTTCGATGGCAAGCGGTGCAACCAGCTTGTGAAAAAACAGCCCCTCGTAGCCGAGTTTCTTGCCGTGCCGGATTGCACGCCGGACGATGCGACGCAGGACATAGCCCCGCCCTTCGTTGCCAGGCAGCACGCCATCCACAACAAGAAACGAACAGGCGCGTATGTGGTCGGCAATGACGTTCAACGAACTGTCACCGTTGTTTGGTACACCGAGTGTTGCGGCAACCGCTTCGATCAGGTTCTTGAAGAGGTCAATTTCGTAGTTACTGTGCACGCCTTGCATGACCGCGGCGATACGTTCAAGACCCATACCGGTGTCCACCGACGGCTTCGGTAGCGGCGACAATTCGCCCGTCGCGGAACGATCGAACTGCATGAACACGAGATTCCATATTTCTATAAAGCGGTCACCATCTTCGTTCGGCGAACCCGGCGGGCCGCCCGGAACCTCCGGGCCATGATCGTAAAAAATCTCCGAACAGGGTCCGCAGGGCCCCGTATCACCCATGGCCCAGAAATTGTCTTTCGCGCCAAGACGTGAAAAGCGGGACGGGTCGATCTTCATCTCGTTAAGCCAGATATCGGCCGCTTCGTCATCGTCCTCGTAAACAGTAACCCACAGCTGCCCGGCCGGCAGACCCAGGGTCACCGTCAGGAATTCCCAGGCAAACGCCGCGGCCTCGCGTTTGAAATAGTCACCGAAACTGAAATTGCCCAGCATCTCGAAGAAGGTATGGTGCCGGGCCGTGTACCCGACATTTTCGAGATCATTGTGTTTACCGCCTGCGCGCACACAGCGCTGTGAACTTGCCGCACGATCGTATGCGCGCTTGTCCAGCCCGAGGAAAACATCCTTGAACTGCACCATGCCGGCGTTGGTAAACAGCAAGGTCGGGTCGTTGCCAGGCACGAGTGGTGAACTCGGCACCACCTCGTGGTTACGCTCACGGAAATACGCCAGGAAAGCCTGGCGCAGCTCATTGCTGGTCATGAATTTCATTGACTCGTGCTTGAATGGGTAAGTTGGTGCCGGTCATAACAATATAACTTGTTGCGCGCTGCGTCACTCCACAACACGCAACAAGTTATATTGTTATGACCGGCACCGACGTGGGCGCCCGGGGCTTGAAGCTGGCGAACAAGCCTGGCCTGCCAATTTTGTTTGTAGCCGTACTAATGTTCGCGGTCGTCGGCTGCGGCCTGGATGTGGTCCGATTCAAAGCCACGTGATTGCAGAAAGCGCATTTGCCGTGCCTTTTCCTTGAAATCGCGAGGCAGGTCCGCGCCGAATTTGCGCGCCCGGACCTCCCGCGCCAGTGCGAACCAGTCCTGCTCGCTATCGTTGAGCGCCTCAGAAAGCAATACATCGCTGATGCCACGCTGCCTGAGATCAGCGCGAATGCGCGCCGGTCCCTTACCCTGGTTGATGCGCGCATGGACAAATGCCGCGACGAAGCGCCGGTCGTTCTGCAGCCCTTCGCTGGTCAGGCGCTTGACTGCATCCTGCGCAACTTGCGCATCGAAGCCGGCGTTCGCCAGCTTCTGGCAAAGCTCGTCACCAGCGTACTCGCGACGCGCGAGGTAATCCATGGCCTTCTTGCGCGCTTCCAGGAGGCTGCTGAAATGATCAGGCTTCGGCGGTCGCTTCTTCGTCACCTGCGGCTGCCTCTGCGACGGTGGGCGGTAACAACAAGGCACGAATCTTCGCTTCAATCTCCGCAGCCGTGCCGGGATTTGCTTTTAGGTATTCGCGCACATTTTCCTTGCCCTGACCGATGCGGTCATCGCCATAGCTGTACCAGGAACCGGCTTTATCGACAATGCCGTTGGCTACGCCGAGATCGATGATCTCGCCTTCCCGCGAGATTCCCTGGCCGTACAGAATTTCGAATTCAGCCTGCTTGAACGGTGGTGAAACCTTGTTCTTGACCACCTTGACGCGGGTCTGGTTACCAATGACCTCATCGCCTTTCTTAATCGCGCCGATGCGGCGTATATCCATCCGCACCGAGGCGTAGAACTTGAGGGCATTGCCGCCCGTGGTCGTTTCCGGGCTACCGAACATGACGCCAATCTTCATACGAATCTGGTTGATGAAGATCACCATCGCGTTGGAGCGCTTGATGTTGCCGGTTAGCTTCCTGAGCGCCTGCGACATCAGGCGTGCCTGCAGGCCCATGTGCGAGTCACCCATTTCGCCTTCGATCTCGGCTTTGGGTGTCAGCGCCGCGACAGAGTCAACGACAATGACATCCACAGCGCCCGAACGAACCAGCATGTCCGTGATTTCGAGCGCCTGCTCGCCGGTATCCGGTTGCGAAACCAACAGCTCATCGACGTTCACACCGAGCTTGCCGGCATAATTCGGGTCGAGCGCGTGCTCTGCATCCACAAATGCTGCGGTGCCGCCCATTTTTTGCGCTTCGGCGATGATCTGCAATGTCAGGGTTGTCTTGCCCGAGGATTCGGGGCCATAGATCTCCACGACGCGACCTCGCGGAACGCCGCCGATGCCGAGCGCGACGTCCAGCCCGATTGAGCCTGTCGAGACAGCCTCAATATCGCGGATACTGGTGCCGTCTCCAAGGCGCATGACCGAGCCTTTGCCGAACTGCTTTTCAATTTGACCCAGGGCTGCTGCGAGCGCTTTTTTGCGGTTGTCGTCCATCGTTTTGTGCCTTCCTTCCGGATTTGATTTACATGTGATTATATACAGTAATTATGGCATTTGGCTACCGCAATGAAACGCGCCGAAATTACCGTCTTCGTGCAGAAATACGAGCAACATACACCTGTGGCGATGAGGCGGCAGCACAAACTGCACCGGCTTTAGACATGCAGCCGCTCAAGGATGCCGCGCAGTGCATGCGCGACACTCAAGCGCCGCACAACGTCCCGACCACCTGAAAACTGCACGAGCTCGGTGGTGGTTTCGAGGTCGGATCCACGGCGCTGGGACCAGCCAAACCAGACGGTGCCGACCGGTTTTTGCGCCGTGCCGCCGTCTGGCCCCGCGATCCCGCTGACCGAAACAGCGATGTCTGCGCCGCTTAGCGACATCACCCCGTCGGCCATAGCCGCCACGGTCGCAGCGCTCACCGCACCGTGGTCCAGCACTGTGCGCTTTGCCACTTTCAGCAACGAGGTCTTCGCCGCGTTTGAATAGCTCACAACCCCGTACTCGAACACCGCCGAGCTACCCGGAATGTCGGTCAGTGCTTTTGCTATCCAGCCGCCCGTGCAGGATTCAGCGGTCGCAATTTTATGCTCACTCGCAGCCAGCGCGAGTACCACGCGCTCGGCAAGATCGTGAATTTCTTCATCAGGATTAACGAACTCGTCGCTCACCCGATGTGCCTCTGAGTCTTCGCCCACATCGCGACATTCTACTCAATCAAGGCGCACATAAATCAATTGCTGATAACGGAGTCATACAACTCTATGTGCCGCCGGGTCATGACCTCAATCGAGAATTCCTCGCGCATCCGAACGCGCCCGGCTGCACCCATCTGACCGCGCCGGGCATCGTCATCCATCAGCCTTGCAATAGCTGCGGCCAGCGCAGCGGTATCTTCCGGAGCAACCAGCAGTCCGGTCGCACCGTCCTCAACCGCTTCGCTCACGCCCCCGGCGGCGAAGCCGACCACAGGCACTCCGGCCGCCTGCGCTTTCAGCGTGGCAACACCCAGGCCTTCAGCGAGCGAGGGATGCGCGAACAAATCGAAGCAGCCAACGTAGGTATCCAGATCGTCGCGGTAGCCCGCAAATTGCACCGCTTCGCCAAGCTTGAGGTCGGCCGCTTGCGCGCGCAGCGCGGCTTCAAGTTCGCCCTCGCCGAACAGTATCAGCCGAATTGGCCGACCCTCTGCACGCAGCTTGCCGAGCGCATCGAGCAGGAATCGATGTCCCTTGCGCGCTATCAGCTGTCCCGCTGCCGCCATCACGAACGTACCCTCCGGCACCGCGAACTGCTTCTGGAAGGCCGCTCGATCCGGCGCACTTGCAAATGCTCCGGCATCGACAGCGCTGCGTATCACGGCAAGGCGCGAGTCATCGACGCCGAGGCCGCGCAGCACCTCGGCGATCGCGTCCGAGATCGCAATGATTTTTTTGAACGGCCGGTAGCGCAGGGTCGCGATGAGCTGCATTTCGGTATTGTCGACGCGCCGCGTGACCACGGCCGGTACGTCCGCGAAACTCGCGGCGAGGCCGCCCAGCACATCGGCGCCGCGACGGGAATGACAATGCACGAGATCCGGTTTGGTTTCGTTGATGTATTGCGTGAGGCGGTAGGCGAATGGCAGGTCGAGATCGCCGGCACAGAACAGGTTCTGCACCCGGATGCCCTTGGCCCGTGCCGCAGAATCAGCGCCCGAGCCGGGCGGACAAACAACGGTATTTTCGTGGCCGAGCTGCTGCAAGGCGGCAACCAGGTAGACGACCTGTTGCGGCCCGCCGTAAAAGTGTCGGCCGGTTTCAACATGCAAAATCTTCATCGCTCAATCATACTTGAAACGAAAATGCCGTCAGAAGCCTTTTTCGAACTCACATCCCGCACTCTGCGAGCCAGGACCTTCCAGCGATGAAGCCCGACGTCTCCTCCCTGCACACGCCCATGATGCGCCAGTATCTCGCGATCAAGGCCGAATACCCCGATATGCTCGTGTTCTACCGTATGGGCGACTTTTACGAGTTGTTCT
>DDIS01000078.1:13882-14831 GCA_002338615.1 Proteobacteria bacterium UBA1844
GGCGACTTTTACGAGTTGTTCTACGACGATGCCAGGAAAGCTTCGGCGCTGCTGGATATCACGCTTACCGCGCGCGGCAAATCGGGCGGCAAAGCCATCCCGATGGCCGGTGTGCCGTACCACGCGGTCGAAGGCTACCTGCAGAAGCTGGTGCAAAAAGGGGAGTCGGTGGCCATCTGTGAGCAAATCGGCGACCCCGCAACCGCAAAAGGTCCGGTCGAGCGCCAGGTTGCACGAATCATCACGCCGGGCACCCTGACTGACGAGAACCTGTTGTCGGAACACCGTGACAATCTCGTCATGGCGATATGGGCAGGGAATAAGGCGGCTGGCCAGCCAGCCATTGGTGTCGCCTGGCTGGACCTCGCGGGTGGGCGTTTCCGGCTCACCGAAGTGCCGGACTTGGACGCACTCGCAGGCGAAATCGAGCGTCTGCAGCCGGCCGAACTGATCGTCGACGACGACGCCGCGCCGCTCGGAACATTGGCCAGAAAAATTCGCACCACCCGGAGGCCCCCCTGGCACTTCGATTTCGACAGCGCAACGCGACAACTGTGTCGGCAGTTTGGTACCCGGGACCTCACGGGCTTTGGCTGCGAGGGTTTTCCGAGCGGTGTTGCCGCGGCGGGCGCGCTCTTGCAATACGTCAGCGATACGCAAAAAGCAGCGTTGCCGCACTTGAACTCGATCGCCGTCGAGCAACGCAGCGACTCGGTGCTGCTCGATGGTCCCACCCGCAGGAATCTCGAAATCGAACGATCCCTGAGCGGCAACGACCAGCACACACTCGTTGGGGTGATGGATCGTTGCAAGAGTCCGATGGGCAGCCGTCTCCTGCGCCGCAGAATGCAGCGCCCCCTGCGCGAGCAGGCGACTCTCGCGGCGCGCTACCAGGCGCTGGACGCGATCAACTCGGCGGGACTCGTCGACACCTTGCAAACCCAGCTCC
>DDIS01000214.1:0-2388 GCA_002338615.1 Proteobacteria bacterium UBA1844
TCGCAGGTCTTCCGCGCTCGCATCCGCCGCGACCGCAGCCTGGATCGTGCGTGCGCGATCGTGGGCCGAGATGCCGGTCGTGATGCCCTCGGCGGCCTCGATGGAGATGGTGAAATTCGTAGCGTGATGCCGATCGGTGTCGTTCACCATGAGTGGCAATCTGAGTTGCGCACACCGCTCGCGCGATAGCGTCAGGCAAATCAGGCCACGACCATGGGTCGCCATGTAGTTGATGTCTTCCGGCCGTACTCGGTCGGCGGCCATCAGCAAATCGCCTTCATTTTCGCGATTCTCATCATCGACCATGATGACCATCTTGCCGTCACGGATATCTTGAATAATGTCCTCGATAGGGCTGAACGTCTGGTCCAGCGCAGCGGGATGCGTTTTGGTGTTGTCAGGCATAACCATGGTTCCTTAAGAATTCTTCAGAGAGGCCATGAGCATCCTTGCTAATAAGCCGCTCGAGGTAGCGCGCGAGTTGATCAACTTCGATATTGACCTTGTCACCGACCTTGAGCAAGCCCAGGGTCGTAACCTCTGCCGTATGCGGAATGATATTCGAAGCAAAAGTATTTCCCGATACCTCGTTGATGGTAAGGCTAACACCGTCCACACATATTGAGCCTTTTTTCGCAATATAACGCGCGTATTCAAGTGGTACTTCGATGTTGAGGCGAGTCGACCGCGCATCACTTGTAACCGCTTTAACGAAGCCGATGCAATCGACATGTCCGCTGACCAGGTGTCCGCCGAGCCGTTCGCCAACGGCAAGTGCAGGCTCCAGGTTCACGAGTGAACCACGCTGCAATGTGCCGAGCGTCGTGACAGCCAGCGTTTCCCGTGACACGTCGGCCACGAATCCACGCTCAAGAACGGGAGCCGCGGTCAGGCAGACGCCGTTCACGGAAATGCTGTCGCCGGTTTCGTAGTTCGCCCACGGCAGGTCATCTGCAAGGATTTCAAGGCGCGCGTCACCGCCCGGGCGCGTCAAAGCCGTTACTTCACCCCTCGCTTTTATGATGCCCGTGAACATGTACTGGTCGACCTTCAGTTTTTGCCTGTTAGCACCGCAGCCGTCCCGGCCATGGTGTCAACAGGCCCTCACAAAACGTGCAGTGATTCGTGTATCTGCACCCAGCCGCCGGACATCGCTTATTTCGAGCTGGCGCCGGTCGGAGAGGCGGGTCCACGCCGGTGTCTGCAACATCGCAACGGTTTCACTGCCCATGATATGGGGTGCCTGGTAAATTACCAGCTCGTCCACCAGGTCCGCAGCGACAAAACTGCCCAGCAGAGCCGGTCCCGCTTCAACGAGCAGGTCATTGATACCGCGCCGGGCAAGGTCAGTGAGAACCTCTGCCAAAGAGACCAGTTCGTCCTCTGCCGCTGTGCGAACAATCTCTGCGCCTTTCATCTGCAGTGCCTCGCGATGCGTGTCATCGACACAATAAATCACCGTCTGGCCGGGCAAACACAGCATGTTGGCCGCATGCGGCATGCGCAATTTCGAGTCTACGATAGCGCGCAGCGGTTGTTCGCTGTGCGCCCTAATGGATTTGTCGCGCACCGTCAGTGATGGGTCGTCCGCAAGTACCGTGCCGATGCCGGTCAGAATTGCACCGCTCGCGGCGCGCAGACGCTGTACGTCGACACGCGCCGGAACCCCGGTTATCCACTGGCTTTCGCCACTTCGCATGGCGACTGCGCCATCGATGCTGGTCGCGACTTTCGTGCGAACAAACGGCTTGCTGGTCTGTACGCGCCGAAAAAAGCCGCGGTTCAGCTCTTTGGCTGCCTTGTCCATCAAGCCCACGCGCACCGGCATACCGGCAGCGCGCAGCCTCGCGATGCCCTTGCCGTTGACGCTTGAATACGGATCTTCGGCCGCTACGACGAGCTCGGCCACACCGGCGGCGAGCAAAGCATCGGTGCAGGGCGGCGTCCTGCCCTGGTGCACGCAGGGTTCGAGCGTTATATACGCAGTTGCTCCACGAGCATCTCCGGCAGCGGCCAGGGCATTGATTTCGGCATGGGGCTCGCCTGCCTTGGCATGCCAGCCTTCACCGATGACCTCGCCGCCGCGCACCAGGACGCAGCCCACCATCGGGTTCGGCCGCGCCGAGTATTTCCCGTTCGACGCGAGCCGCAAGGCCCGGGCCATGTGCACTGCGTCATCTTTGGAGAAGGCGGTCACTACCCGACTAGCGACCCTTGTTGCCGGGAATATCGGGCAGCAGTGACATTTGTTCCCGACTGGCCGCCGCGTCCGAAATACGTTGCAGACGCCGGATCTCTTCCTCGAATTCCGTCACATCCTGAAAGCGACGGTAGACACTGGCAAAGCGCACGTAGGCCACTTCATCGAGCGCGCGCAACTCCTCCATG
>DDIS01000214.1:2485-2982 GCA_002338615.1 Proteobacteria bacterium UBA1844
GAGCGCGCGCAACTCCTCCATGACGAGATCGCCAACCAGGCGCGACGGCACTTCGCGCTCGCCAAGTGTCCGCAACTTGTGCACCAGCCGGCCGATTGCCTGTTCCAGCTGGTCGCTCGCTACCGGGCGCTTTTCCAGTGCACGGACCATGCTGTAGCGCAACTTGGCCTCATCAAATGGCTGCCGTGTATTGTCATTCTTGACCAGCCGCGGCATGACCAGTTCGGCCAATTCAAAAGTCGTGAAACGCTCGTTGCAATCCAGGCACTGACGCCGGCGCCGGATCTGCATGCCGTCGGCGGCGAGCCGTGAGTCGATGACCTTGGTTTCTTCGTTACTGCAAAAAGGACAATGCATAGGCTCTTTAAGAATCGCGCCTGGTCGTTCGCTTCAGGTCCCGTAGACGGGGAAACGTCCGCAGAGTTCGAGAACCTGGCCACGCACGCGATCTTTCACTTCCTCGTTGTCGATGTCGTCGAGTATATCCGCAATCCAGC
>DDIS01000214.1:3073-4082 GCA_002338615.1 Proteobacteria bacterium UBA1844
TCGAGTATATCCGCAATCCAGCCAGACAGCTGTTGCGTTTCGTCAATGCCGAAGCCGCGGGTCGTAATCGCGGGCGTGCCCAGGCGCAGCCCACTGGTCACAAAGGGCGACTGCGGATCGTTGGGTACAGCGTTCTTGTTTACAGTGATATTCGCATCCCCGAGCGCCGCATCGGCAGCTTTACCCGTAATACCCTGCTCGATCAGGCTGACCAGCATCAGGTGATTGTCGGTTCCGCCCGAGACAATCGGGTAGCCCCGCTCGGCCAACAGTTCGGCCATCGCCTTGGCGTTGTCGCAGACCAGCCCCTGGTAGGCCGTAAATTCCGGTGCCATTGCCTCTTTGAACGCAATCGCTTTCGCGGCAATTACATGCATCAGTGGGCCGCCCTGGTTTCCCGGGAAAACCAGCGAACTGAATTTTTTGGTCAGCTCATCGTTCGCACGCGCAAGAATCAAGCCGCCGCGCGGACCACGCAGTGTCTTGTGTGTCGTGGTCGTCACGACGTCGGCCACACTCATAGGGCTCGGGTAGTGGCCCGTGGCGACGAGCCCGGCGACGTGTGCCATATCAACCATCAGGTAAGCACCAGCGTCGTCGGCGATTTCGCGGAATTTCTGCCAGTCCACAATGCGTGAATAAGCGGAAAAGCCTGCGATAATCAGTTTTGGCTTGTGTTCTTCCGCGAGCGCCGCGACCTGGTCATAATCGATGAGCCCGGTTTCCGCCACCAGCCCGTATTGCACCGCGTTGTACAGCTTGCCGGAAAAGTTCACCTTGGTACCGTGGGTCAGGTGGCCACCCTCGGCGAGACTCATGCCGAGCAGCGTGTTGCCGGGCTTCAGCAGCGCCATGCACGCCGCCGCGTTGGCCTGTGAGCCCGAATGCGGCTGTACGTTGGCATAATCGGCGCCGAACAGTTTCTTCGCACGATCGATCGCCAGCGTTTCAGCCACATCAACAAATTCGCAGCCACCGTAGTAACGTTTGCCCGGATAGCCCTCGGCAT
>DDIS01000214.1:4189-4875 GCA_002338615.1 Proteobacteria bacterium UBA1844
CGGCATACTTGTTGGTCAGCACCGACCCTTGCGCGGCGAGTACAGCCGGACTCGCGTAGTTCTCGGATGCTATCAACTCTACATGCTCTTCCTGGCGACGCTCCTCGTTCCTGATCGCGGCTGCAATTTCGGGATCAAAGTCTTCGAGGGTGGTGAACTTCTTGAACATGTGCGGTGCTCCGGGGCGGCAATATGAAAAGTGAAAAACCGCGATGGTACCTGACTATCCGGCGTCCACAAAAGATTCCACGACTCGCGTCCAAGCCCGCGCAATATTACGTCGGTTGTAGCCGCCACCGCCCGTGCCAATAAGACGGCCCTTGCAATGTTTGTCAGCAATGCGACACAACGAGGCTGCAGCAGCGGCATGCGCTTCTTCGGTAAACGCAAGATTTGTGATCGGATCATCCTTGAGACTGTCCGCGCCGCACTGAAACAGGATAAATTCCGGCTCTGCCTGGTCGAGATACTCTTCCACCCGCGACCACGCCTCGAAAAACTCCGCATCTCCCGCACCTGGCGCCAGCGGAATGTTCAGCTTGCTCCCCACTGCCTCGCCCTTGCCGGTTTCACTGGCGGCCCCGGTGCCCGGGTACAGGAATCGGCCATCTTCGTGAATGTCAGCAAACTTGAGGTTCGGGTCATCCTCGAACGCATAAAACATGCCGTCGCCATGGTGCGCATCG
>DDIS01000214.1:4975-5538 GCA_002338615.1 Proteobacteria bacterium UBA1844
CCATGGTGCGCATCGATATCGACATAGGCAATTCGCACAAGGCCGTATTGTTTGCGCAGGTACTCGGCGACCACACCACAGTCATTGAACACGCAAAAACCGGCCGCGTGATCGCGTCCTGCGTGGTGCAAACCCGCAATCGGGACGAATGCGCGCTTTGCCTCGCCTTGCATGATCGCATCGGCCGCGAGCAATACGGCACCCACGACGTAGGAAGCCGCCTCGAAAATACCCCGTACCACCGGCGTATCACCTGCGTCGAGAAAGCCCTGGCCTTCGGCTGACATGCGGCAGACCCGGTCGATATAATCGGGCGTATGAAATAATGCGAGCTCGTCAACACTTGCGCGGCGTGGTGCGACAAGATGCACCTTTGCGCCAAGACCGGCCTTTTCGAGTTCGGCATGAAATACGTCGTGGCGGTCGGTGCCGAATGGATGCGGATCGCCGAATCCATAGCGGGCTAATTCGTCGCCTTTGTAGACCTGTACCGGGATTTGCATACTGGTGGGCCGCTTGCCTTTCACACGTTGCTATCCGCGCAGCATACCGGATAATGCGCG
>DDIS01000214.1:5632-6262 GCA_002338615.1 Proteobacteria bacterium UBA1844
CAGCATACCGGATAATGCGCGCAGATTTGCAAACCCGCCAAACTTCGAGGAACCCTGAATGGCGCAATACATTTACACAATGAATCGGGTGGCGAAGGTGGTGCCGCCAAAGCGCTTCATACTGCGCGATATCTCATTGTCCTTTTTTCCCGGCGCCAAGATCGGCGTACTCGGCCTGAACGGTTCCGGTAAATCGACCCTGTTGCGCATCATGGCCGGGATCGACAAGGATTTCGACGGTGAGGCCCGGCCGCAGCCCGGCATCAAGATTGGCTACCTGCCGCAGGAACCCGAACTCGACGCGAGCAAAGATGTGCGCGGCAATGTTGAGGAAGGCGTTGCCGAGACCAAGGCGCTGGTTGATCGTTTCAATGAGATCAGCATGAAATTCGCCGAGCCCATGTCCGATGACGAGATGAATACGCTGCTCGAAGAACAGGGCAAGTTACAGGATGAAATTGAGGCGGCCGGCGCCTGGGAACTCGATCGCAAGCTCGAAATCGCCGCCGATGCGCTGCGTCTCCCACCCTGGGATGCCGATGTCAGCAAACTCTCGGGCGGTGAACGACGTCGCGTGGCCTTGTGCCGCCTGTTGCTGTCGCAACCAGACATGCTGCTGCTCGACGAGCC
>DDIS01000214.1:6356-6894 GCA_002338615.1 Proteobacteria bacterium UBA1844
TGCTGCTGCTCGACGAGCCAACCAACCACCTGGATGCCGAATCGGTTGCATGGCTGGAACGTTTTCTCGACGAGTACCCGAGTACCGTGATCGCGGTAACCCATGATCGCTATTTCCTCGACAACGTTGCGGGCTGGATTCTGGAACTCGATCGTGGCCACGGCATACCGTGGCAAGGCAACTATTCTTCCTGGCTGGAACAGAAGGAGCAGCGCCTCGCCAGCGAGGACGCCACCGAAAAAGCGCGCCAGAAAGCGATGCAATTGGAACTTGAGTGGGTACGCAGCAACCCGAAAGGCCGCCATGCGAAATCCAAGGCCCGCCTCAAGCAGTTCGAGGAAATTTCATCGCAAAGCTACCAGAAACGTAACGAAACCAATGAGATCTATATTCCGCCCGGCCCACGACTCGGCGATATCGTGCTTGAGGTAGAGCAACTGGAAAAAGGCTTCGGCGACAAGCTGCTGATCGACGGTTTGAGTTTCAGTTTGCCGCCGGGCGGCATCATGGGTGTCATCGGGCCGAACGGCGCCGGCAA
>DDIS01000214.1:7006-7271 GCA_002338615.1 Proteobacteria bacterium UBA1844
GCAAGACCACGCTGTTTCGCATGATCGCTGGCAGCGAGAAGCCGGATGCGGGCACGATACGCCTCGGCGAAACAGTTACCGTGGCAGCCGTCGACCAGTCGCGCGACTCGCTCGATGATGAAAAGTCAGTGTGGGAAGAAATATCTGACGGACAGGACATCCTCAAAGTCGGTAACTACGAAACGCCGTCCCGCGCCTATGTCGGCCGCTTCAATTTCCGGGGCGCCGAGCAGCAGAAGAAAATCGGCCTGCTCTCGGGCGGCGA
>DDIS01000043.1:0-3002 GCA_002338615.1 Proteobacteria bacterium UBA1844
CGCCGTTGCCGGCGCGATTAGCGTCGATTACCGACGTGGCCGTCCGCGCGGATTGCCGCCACCGCCCCGCCGGCCCTGTGGTTTGCTGCGCGGTCGGCGTTTGGGTTTGACAATTTGCGGCAAATCGTCGGGGTTGTAGGTGGCCTGTGGAATCTTGTGCCCGATGTAATCCTCGATTTCCGGCAACACCATCGAATAGGTTTCGCAGCCGAAACTGATGGCATCGCCGGCGGCACCGGCGCGCGCCGTGCGGCCGATGCGATGCACATAGTCTTCGGCCTCGTTCGGCAGATCGTAGTTGATGACGTATTGCACATCGGGCACATGCAATCCACGACTCGCGACATCGGTGCCAATAAGTACGGGCAACTTGCCTTCCTGGAAATCCATCAGCATGCGCAGGCGTTTTTTCTGCGGCACGTCACCCGAGATAGCGGCGGCATGTAAGCCGTTTGCCTCGAGGCCGGCTTGCACAAATTCCGCGTCACGTTTCATATTGACGAACACCATCGTGCGCGCCGCGCCCATTTCGCGGATGAGACCAACCAGCAGCGGCAATTTGTCTTCGTTCGCGGTATAGAAAATTGCCTGTCGTACCCGGTCGACGGTCACCTTGTCGGGCTCGATGCGTATCAGTTCGGGTTCGTTCATGTGCTCATAGGCAAGTTCCATGACCCGGTGCGACAAGGTTGCCGAGAACAGCATGTTGAGGCGCTGGTCAGGCGGTGGCAGCCGGCGCAACAGGTAGCGAATATCCTTGATGAAGCCGAGATCGAACATACGGTCTGCTTCGTCGAGTACCGCGACCTGCACGTGGTCAAGCTTGAAGATGCCTTGCTTGTAATAGTCGATAACGCGGCCCGGTGTACCGATCAGGATGTCGATGCCGGATTCGATATGCAGGCGCTGTTTTTCATAATCCGTACCCCCGTAAGCGAGACCCACCACGAGCCCGGTATGTTTGCCGAGTAGCTCCGCGTCGTTGGCAATTTGCACCGCCAGTTCACGTGTTGGCGCCAACATGAATGCGCGCGGCTGTTTGCGCTCGCCTGCGGGCGCTGCGGACTTTAACAGGCATTCGAAAGTCGCAAGCAGAAACGCCGCGGTTTTACCCGTACCGGTCTGCGCCTGGCCAGCGACGTCTTGCCGCTGCAATGCGATGGGCAGGGTTTTCGCCTGGATCGGTGTACAAAACTCGAAGCCGGCGTCTCGAATACCGGTCTGCACGCGTGGATCGAGTGCAAGTGAATCGAATCTGAGTTCGCTCAGATGATTATCAGACATAGAAAAAGGACCAAAAATGTGGGTTAAAGGCTTGCAAAATGGCTCGCGAAGCGGTCAAATTGCGGTAGTTCGACGCGACCGTCGTCGCTCCCGCCGATTTCGCTAACGTCAATTCCAGAGCAAATCCAGAAAGAAGCCGGAAAGAGTTCGCTGTAAAACTGCGACATATTGCCTGATAGTTCGGTCAGCGTCATCCATTTTGCAATGCGTGTTGTTCCGGGGGAACGGACAACGGGTATAGCCAATATCAAATCAACCCACGTCTCGAATGGAGGAGGACGCCAGTGAGCGAGAAGGTCGTGCACACGAGTGATGTTGGTTTTGAGAAGGACGTGCTGACGTCTGACAAGCCAGTATTATTGGATTTCTGGGCCGAATGGTGTGGCCCATGCAAGATGATTGCGCCGTTGCTGGATGAAGCGGCTGACGAATACGCCGGCAAGCTGTCGGTGGTCAAAATCAATATCGATGAGAATCCGAACACACCACAAAAGTTCGGTATTCGAAGCATACCTACGCTGATGATTTTTAAAGACGGTGCGCCACAGGCCCAGAAGCTTGGCGCCATGTCGAAGTCTCAGCTCGTTGAATTTCTGGACAGTAATCTGTGAGAGGGTACTTGGGCAATCAAACGAAGAGTCGGCCAAACAAAACCGGCAGCAAGAGCAAGGGAAATACGAATCGGCGTCGCAGACGTCGTCCGCAAAGCGAAGAGTATCCCGATGACGAGGGCAGTCTTGAGGTAATTCCAGCCGACCAGCTGGAGGCCAGCAAGAATGTGATGAATCTCACCGAGCTCAAGACCCGGCCCGCGGCCGCCCTGGTCGAGTTAGGTGAATCACTTGGCGTCGAGAACCTCGCCCGCTCACGCAAGCAGGACATCATTTTCTCCGTCCTCAAGGCGCACGCGAAGACCGGCGAAGACATTTACGGTGAAGGGACGCTCGAAATCCTCCAGGACGGCTTCGGCTTCCTGCGCTCGGCCGATAGCTCCTACCTTGCCGGCCCTGATGATATCTATGTCAGCCCGAGCCAGATCCGGCGTTTCGCCCTGCGCACAGGCGATACCGTTTCCGGCCTGATTCGTCCGCCAAAAGACGGCGAACGCTATTTCGCGCTGCTGAAGGTCGGCCAGATCAATCATGATGCACCGGAAAACGCGCGCTCCAAGGTCCTGTTTGAGAACCTGACACCGCTGTTCCCGAAAGAGCGCCTGAAGCTTGAGCAGGGCAACGGCAGCACCGAGGACCTTACGGCGCGCATTGTCGACATGGTAGCGCCAATTGGCAAAGGCCAGCGTGGCCTGATCGTGTCGCCGCCGAAGGCCGGTAAAACCATGCTGTTGCAGAATATCGCATCGGCTATTGTCGCCAATTCGCCGGACGTGGACCTGATGGTTTTGCTCATCGACGAGCGGCCGGAAGAAGTGACCGAGATGGAACGCACCGTACGCGGTGAAGTTGTGTCGTCGACCTTTGATGAGCCGGCCAGTCGTCATGTGCAAGTTGCGGACATGGTCATCGAAAAGGCCAAGCGCCTGGTCGAGCACAAACGCGATGTCGTGATTCTGCTCGACTCGATCACACGACTTGCGCGCGCTTACAACACCGTCGTGCCCTCATCCGGCAAGGTGCTCACCGGTGGTGTTGATGCCAATGCCTTGCATCGACCGAAGCGCTTTTTCGGTGCTGCCCGAAACATCGAGGAAGGCGGCAGCC
>DDIS01000043.1:3105-3465 GCA_002338615.1 Proteobacteria bacterium UBA1844
AAGGCGGCAGCCTGACGATTCTGGCAACGGCGCTTGTCGATACCGGCTCCAAGATGGACGAGGTTATCTACGAGGAATTCAAGGGTACAGGCAACATGGAGATCCACCTTGATCGCCGCATTGCCGAGAAGCGTGTATTCCCGGCAATCAACATCAACCGTTCCGGCACGCGCAAGGAAGAGCTCTTAACAGATCCGGATGAACTGCAGAAAATGTGGGTACTGCGCAAGGTTCTGCACCCGATGGATGAGCTCGCGGCAATCGAATTCCTGCTGAACAAGCTGCAGGATACGAAGACGAACGTACAGTTCTTCGAGGCAATGAAACGATAAGCGCAACGCAGGAGCGCCGTCCCCGGCG
>DDIS01000043.1:3564-3760 GCA_002338615.1 Proteobacteria bacterium UBA1844
GGAGCGCCGTCCCCGGCGCGACCTGAGAATGAACCGCGGAATATGATTCGCGACGAGACGCCGCTCCTACATGCCTTTCGGATTCGGCCCGTGCTGATTATCGCCCGGCGTGCTATCGAGCAGCATGAAGACGAGCAGGATCAGGCCGCCGAGTAACGGTATGAAGATGAGCAGGAGCCACCAGCCGCTGCGGCTC
>DDIS01000043.1:3858-4870 GCA_002338615.1 Proteobacteria bacterium UBA1844
CCCCAGCCGCTGCGGCTCGTGTCGTGGAGCCGCCGAATAGCGACTGCGATGGAAGGAATCAGGACGGCGAGACTGTACAGGCCACTCAAAAGACCGAGTCCGGCACTTGTGTTTAACGTGCCTGTCGCGCTGTCGACCAGCGAAAGCAATAAGACGATGATCAGGTTAATGAGGGCGAAGAACCAGTATTCCTTGCGACGGGCCCGCCCGTCAAATACTGCGTATTTCTTGAGTACCGTAAGATACCAGCTCATGAGTCTTTCCCCGGGGTCAGGTTGCAGATGCGCAACGGGTTAGGTTGATTTTTTTGATTCTTGTTCTTTAGCGCGACAAATACTATACGAAACCTCAATCGGGCTCAAAGGCACAGGATGATGAGCCGCTATGAATCGGAATTAAGATTGGCGCGGCGCAAGAGACTATCTTCAGGCCAGAATTTGTGCGCGTTGTAGTATCCCTCGACGCTCGGTGTGTCGTGCGGAATCTGAACCCATGGCAGTTTCGAAGCCGCGAAAATGTGTATGTCGGGCGGCATGACCTGTGGCTCGTCGAGCGTACCGACGCGAACGAACAGGACTTTGTCACCGGCGCCGGCGTAGGTACTCCATAGTGCAATTTCGCATCTAGCGCAGCGAAAGCAGTTCTGACCCTTGCCGCTGTTGGTCGGTGTCTTGACCAGTGTTGGTTTGCCCTTTTGGAGTGTCACGCGATCGGCTTCGATCATCGCGTTCAGGGCAAAAGCCGAACCTGTTTCCCGGCGGCACCAGTTGCAATGGCAACAATGTACGAACATTGGCCGGGATTCCATCCGATAGCGGACGGCACCACAGGTGCAACCACCTTCAAATTGTTCCGCTTTGTTGGTCATTCAAGTTCACCCAGGTCTTTTTCCAGTTCTACGTACAGGTACGAGAAGCCGGCGGACTCGTACAGCGCTCGTGCGGCATGGTTGTTTGCAAGTGCGCCTACCCTGAGCCAGTTTACGCCGGCTGAGCGCGCATGCGCCTCGGCG
>DDIS01000161.1 GCA_002338615.1 Proteobacteria bacterium UBA1844
CCGGTCCTCGCCGTGAAACACGCGCTGGAGTTCACGCGCATTGTGCTCCGCTTCGCCGCCCGCAAGGTCCGCGGGGGCGCAGCGCGCGAGGCCGTAATCTTCCGGCGTACGTACGGTTTCCTGCACCGTACCGGGCCGCACGTCGTACAACACGAAATCGCCGGCCGGCGAGGCTTCATCCCAGCCCGGCGCGCCGTGCACCACGAACGCACGCTCGAGCGGCATGCCTGCGAGTGTCTCCGCCATGAGCCGGGCCGCATCGGGGCTCCATGCGCCGATCAGCTGGTACGGCGGCGCGGCTGGATTGGTCAATGGGCCCAGCATGTTGAATACGGTGCGCACCGCCAGTGCGCCGCGCACGGGCACCACGGCCTTCATTGCCGGATGGTAGGCCGGTGCAAACAGGAAGGTGAAACCGGTTGCCTCGAGGCAGGCTACCGCCTGCTGCTCATCGAGCGGCAGCGGCATGCCAAGGCATTCGAGCATGTCCGCACTGCCCGAGCGACTCGACACAGACCGGTTACCGTGTTTCACCACGCGTGCGCCAGCAGCCGCCGCCAGCAGCCCCGTACCTGTTGAAAGGTTCAGGCTGCCCGAGCCGTCACCGCCGGTGCCGACCGTATCGACTGTCGGTGCACCTGGCGGTATCTTTGGGTGCAAGGCGAGTACGCGCATGGCGGTTGCAAAACCGCGTACCTCGTCAGCCGTCTCCCCCTTGGCGCGCAGGCCGGCCAGCAAAGCGCCAGCAAGCGCGGCCGGAACGCCACCCTCGGCGAGTCGCAGCATCAGGTCGTGGGCTTCAGCCTCGCTTAAGTTTTCGCCGTCGAGCAAACGATCCAGCAACTGGCTGTTCAGGCTACTCATAGCTCGAGCACCCGCGCACCAGGCATCGCTTCCTCGCGGGCTTGCTGGCGCAGAAAATTCGCGAGCAGGCTATTGCCATCCGGCGTCAACACGCTTTCCGGATGAAACTGCACGCCTTCGAGCGGCAGGCTGCGGTGCCGTACCGCCATAATCTCCCCACGGCTCGTTTGTGCGGATAGCTCCAGTACGGCGGGCATGGTTTCGTGCTCCGCGCTCAGGGAATGATAGCGCCCGACTTCGAGTGCTTGCGGCAGCCCGCTGAACAGGGTTTTGCCATCGTGCGTGATACGTGACGTCTTGCCGTGCATGAGGCGCTCCGCGCGCACGATCCTGCCGCCAAAGTGTTGCACCAGGCACTGGTGGCCGAGGCAGACCCCGAGGATAGGCAGGCTATGTTCGAATTCGGCGATCATGGCGAGCGACACGCCGGCATCCTCGGGACGGCCGGGGCCAGGAGAAATCACGAGATGCGTCGCGTTAATGCGCCGCGCCTCGGCGAGGCTGATCGCGTCATTGCGATACACAAGCACTTCTGCGCCGAGGCTCGCAAATGCCTGCACCAGGTTGTAGGTGAAAGAGTCGTAATTATCGATCAGCAACATGCGTACCGAAGCGAAGCGTTCCTCGGCGCTCACAGTCCTTCTCCTGCCATTTCGAGTGCTTTTCGGAGGATCGCACTTTTCGCCAGGACCTCCTGGTACTCGCGTTCGGGCACCGAGTCCGCAACGATGCCGGCACCCGCCTGGAAGCTGTACTCGTCACCGTGAAACACGATGGTGCGAATAGTGATGGCCTGGTCCATGTCGCCTGTGCTGCCAAAATAACCGGCCGTGCCCGCATACAGGCCGCGACCGACCTGCTCCATCTCTTCGATAATTTCCATGGCGCGGACCTTCGGCGCACCAACCAGTGTACCTGCCGGAAAACTCGCGGCAAACAGGTCGAACTGATCGTACCTGTCATCGAGCACACCCTGCACACCACTCACAATGTGCATCACGTGACTGTAGCGTTCGATCGAACGATACGGGTCCACGCAAACGCTGCCTGCCCTCGCAACGCGACCGAGATCATTGCGCGCAAGATCGACCAGCATGACGTGTTCGGCAGCCTCCTTGGGATCGGCCAGCAGGCGCCGCTCGTTCTCCTCGTCTTCCTGCACGCTTTTGCCACGCGGCAATGTTCCCGCGATCGGTCGCAGCGATGCGCGCCGGCCGTGCAGGCGCACGAGTGCTTCGGGCGATGAGCCAACGACTTTCAGCTCGCCGAAGTCGAAGAAAAACATGTACGGCGACGGATTGATAAGCCGCATGGCCCGGTAGACTTCAAAGGCCGGCACGTTACTTTGACCCTTAAAAAGGACCGACAGGACTATCTGGTAGATATCGCCCGCGGCAATGTATGCCTTGCAGGCGGCCACCCGTTCGCAATACTCGGCCTCGGTCAGGCTCGCGGTGGCGGCACCCACACGGAGGGAATTGCCGAGTTGCGGAACCGGCCCGCGCAGCTGCTCGATCACTCGCGCCCGCAATGCCCTGCGCTCGCTTTCCGATCCGTCATGCAGCAACGCCACCCGGCGCGTCAGGTGGTCGAACACCAGCAGTGATTCCGTGGCCGTAAAGGCCGCATCCGGCATGGCGGCCTGCGCTTCGGTGCCACGCGGCAGCTGCTCGAACAAACGTACGACATCGTAACCGGAAACGCCGACGAGGCCGCCGGCAAACGGCAGTCCGTCCACCACCGGCACCGGGTTCGGCGCTTTTGCCAGCACGTCCCGCAAGCTGCCGAGGTAGTCCGCCTTCGTCGCGGGTCGTGCCCTCGTCTCGCCGTTGACCTTCAGCGACGTCGCGTCCATCCGAACTTCGAGCGCCCGGCCGAAGCCGAGAAATGAGTATCGTGCGAGGCGCTCCCCGCCTTCGACACTTTCCAGCAGGTAACGCGGCGCTAGGGGCTCGAGCTTGAGCCACGCCGAGACGGGCGTATCAAGATCTGCTGCGATGTCAAAAGGTGATTGCATGGATCGTCCGGGTGCTTCGATCAGCCAGGGACATGCTGCGGTCTTATCCTGCTGATGCCTAAAAAAAAGGCCCATCTGCGCAGTCGCGGAGATGGGCCCGGTGTTTGCTATTGCCTGTCTAACTAATTGCCAGCCGCCCTCTCTTCGGGAAGCCGCCACCAATTCCTGTTAACAGAACCTGTATTCATGCGCCGAAGTATTGCGGCCGTGCGCGTTGGGGTCAACCGTTGCATCGGCAACCAGTAGGAGCGGCATCCTGCCGCGATCCGATGTCGGGCAATCGCGCCGGGGACGGCGC
>DDIS01000136.1:0-6605 GCA_002338615.1 Proteobacteria bacterium UBA1844
CTCGCGGGCGTGCGCGGACGCATTCTCGACGCCTGCAGCGCACCCGGCGGCAAGAGCGCACACCTCAAGGAACTGGGTGGTGACACGATCGAGCTGACGTCTATCGACAAGGACCCGGAGCGGCTCAAGTCAGTAAAGGAGCTGTTTGAGCGGCTCGGTCTTTCGGCAACCATCAGGCCCGGCGATGCATCCAATACCGATGGATGGTACGAACAGAAGCCCTACGACGGAATTTTACTGGATGCACCGTGCTCAGCCAGCGGTGTGATTCGACGTCACCCCGACATCAAGCATCTGCGCCGACCGTCCGACATCAGCCGGCTGGCCGCAAGGCAAAGTGCGATATTGCGCGCGCTGTGGCCGCTGCTGCGACCGGGCGGCCAGCTTCTGTACGTCACATGTTCAGTATTCGCAAAAGAAAATGATGCCGTCATCAATGATTTTATCGGGGTACAGGGAGACGCGAGGGAACGACTTATGTTGCATAATAACAACATCCGCGTTGTAATGCGCCAGAAGGCCCATGGATATCAGATCCTGCCAGGCACCCTCGGCATGGATGGCTTCTATTTTGCCTGTCTCGAAAAGGTCCGTTAAGAAATGCCATCGACAATCCCGCACCCACACGCCTGGCTGATCCGCGCCGCATTGCTCGCAATGCTGATCCTGGCGGCGACGGGCTACGCGCAAGACCCCATTCCGCGCCAGGGCTATTTTGAAGTACGTTCGGCAACGACGTCTCTGCAAAACGGTGTGCATCTGCTCGACGCTCGTTTGCAGCTCGTGTTATCGAGCGACGCGCTCGAAGCACTGGACAATGGCGTGCCGCTGACGATCGAGTTGCAAGTGCAGATAATTCGCGTGCGTCGCTTTTACGTCGATGCCGTCGATGCGGAGCTGGCCGTGCGTTTTGAACTCGAATACAGGCCGCTGAGCCAGCGCTACATGGTGCGCAACCTCAATAGCGGCGAACAGTCTTCGTTCGCAACGCTTTTTTCCGCGCTCAATAACCTGGGACGAATTTCCAACTTGCCCATTATCGACAACGCGCTGCTTGAGCCCGGTAAATCGTACCGCGTGCGTGCGCGTGCAATGTTGCAGACGGAGCAGTACCCGGCGCCGTTGCGACTGTTGTTCTTCTGGCGCAGCCAGTGGCACCTGCAGAGCGAATGGTTCGAGTGGACGCTAGAGCGATAAGACGAGGATTCATCACGCTGTTCGCGCTGATTGGCGTCGGACTGGCGTTGGTCGCGCTGTTTCTCTTAAGTCGCACGGCGCAGAACTCGGACGACTTTGACCGTCTGCACATTGCCATCCTGTCAATCAACATCGTCGGCGTTGTCGTTCTGTTTATCCTGCTGGTCGGCAACTTTGCACGCCTGCTGCGTGATTATCGAACGAATGTTCCGGGTGCGAGGCTCAAAGCCCGAATGGTTGCGATGTTTGTCGGGCTTGCCGTGCTGCCGCTGCTCGTGGTGTTCTATTTTTCATACCAGTTTATCAATCGCGGGATCGATACCTGGTTCAACGTCGAGGTCGAGGAGGGTCTCGACAACGCATTGCGCCTGAGCCAGGCGGTGCTGGAAACCCAGAAGCGCGACCACATGGTTGCAACGCAGCAGGTCGCGAAGCGTCTCGGCGAAGTCAACGAGCGGCAACTGGTCTTTGAGCTCGCTATTCTAAGGCGTCAAAGCGGTGCTCGTGAAATGACCCTGTACGGCTCAAACGCCCGTATTCTTGCGACGAGTTCGGACGCTTCCGCGGCGCACTTGCCGGAGCCATTGACTGAAGAAGTCATGCTGCAGACACAGCAGGGACGGCCGTACGTCAGCCTCGATCCACTCGAGAACGGCAGCTACGAAATTCGCACGGCGGCGCTGTTTACGGCGCGCGGACGGGCTCAGCCGGTCGGTATCGTACAGGCACACTTCCCGGTGACAGAGCGACTCGGGCGCATGACCAACAGCGTGGAAAAATCGCTGCGTGAGTACCAGCAACTGGTCTTCCTGCGCGAGCCACTGAAAAGCACACTAACTCTTACCCTGACCGTGGTGCTGCTGCTGAGCCTGTTGGCCGCGACTTACGGTGCGTTCGTGTTGTCACGACGCCTGGTCGCGCCGATTCAGGATCTCGTTGCGGGCACGCGGGCGGTCGCCAAGGGCGATTTCGACATGCGCTTGCCAACACCTGCGCGCGATGAAATTGGTTTTCTGATCAGTTCTTTTAATGACATGACACAGCGCCTGGCAACGGCGCGACGGGAGGCAAGCATTAGCCAGGCGCTTGTTGAAGCCGAGCGCTCCAATCTCGAAGTGATTCTTGCGCGGCTCTCGACCGGTGTCGTGGCGCTCGATCACGACCTTCGCATTCGCACGGCGAACCGGGCATCCGGTGCGATCCTGAAAGTTGATCTGGAAAATCGCGAAGGCGAGAGACTGGTTGACATTGCCGAAGGCGAGCCACTGCTCAGCCAGTTTGTCGATGTTGCCCGCGTGCACCTCGATGCGGGCGAAACAGACTGGCGGGAACAAATCGTGTTGCGTGGCGAGGTTGGCCGGCGCGTACTGAGCTGCGCCTGTACAACGCTGCCATCCGATGGAGACAGTCCCGCCGGCTTTGTCGTCGTGTTCGACGACATCACGGCATTGTTGCAGGCGCAACGGGATGCGGCGTGGGGTGAGGTTGCGCGTCGCCTGGCGCATGAAATCAAGAATCCGTTAACGCCGATCCAGCTATCCGCGGAACGCTTGCGGCGCAAATACCTGCACACCATGTCGGACGATGAAGCGCAGATACTGGATCGTGCTACACACACTATCGTGCAGCAGGTCGAGGCGATGAAGGAAATGGTCAATGCGTTCAGCGATTACGCCCGCGCGCCGGATATCGATATCGGCCGTTTCGATCTCGACAAACTGGTGCACGAAGTAGTGGACCTGTACCGTGCCCAGGAAAGCGATATCAAGATCGTGGTTACCTCAGACCCCACCATGCCACTCCTGGATGCGGATCAGGGCCGCGTACGACAGATATTGCACAACCTGGTGCGCAACGCGATCGAGGCGCTGGAGAATATGCCCGATGGACGCATTGACGTGCAGGCATGCGCGGCCGAAGTAGACGGCGTCGAGATGGTGTTGATCCGGGTGGAAGACAATGGTCCCGGCTTCAAGACAGGCTCGGAAAGCCAGATTTTTGACCCGTACGTGACCACCAAGCCGAAAGGGACGGGTCTGGGTCTTGCCATCGTGAAGAAACTGGTCGAAGAGCACGTAGGAACCATCCGGGCGGAAAATCGTAAAGGCGGTGGCGCGCTCATCAGTATTCGTCTGCCATTGAATGAAGCTGCGCGGGAGGCACAAATTGCGAAGGGGTCAAACAGAAATGAACAGCGGAGGGAACGAGCGTGACAACATCCAAAGTACTCGTCGTTGACGACGAGGACGATATCCGGGGACTGATTTCCGACATACTCGGTGACGAAGGCTACGATGTTACGGTTGCTGCAAATGCAAAAGAAGCGCGCGCTGCCCGTGAAGAGCAAAAGTTCGACCTTGTGCTGCTCGACATCTGGATGCCCGACACCGACGGCATTACCTTGCTGCGTGAATGGTCCGAAGTTGATGAAATGACCTGCCCGGTCGTGATCATGTCCGGACATGGCACCGTGGACACCGCGGTCGAAGCGACGCGACTCGGTGCCTATGACTTTGTCGAAAAGCCGCTGTCCATCGCGAAACTGTTGCGCACGGTGGAAGGCGCATTGCAGTCAGCGGGCAACCAGGGCAACAAGACGCGTAGCATGCTACCGGCGCTGCTTACACCGGTGGGGCGCAGTGTGCTCATGCAGCAACTGCGCGACAAGGTGCAGAAATATGCGCGGCACGATGCGAGTGTTCTAATAAGTGGTGAGCCGGGTACCGGGCGTGGCGCATTCGCACGCTACATGCACGCGGTAGGAAGCCGCGCGGATGAATCCCTGATCAGCATAACCGCCGCGTCCCTGACCTCGGGAAGTGTCGAGACGCAGTTGCTCGGCAGCGAACAGGACGGCGAGATCATTGCCGGAGCGTTCGAACGCGCCGGTAGTGGCACGCTGGTGATTGACGAACTCGGTGACCTGAACAAGAGCGGCCAGCGCATCCTGATGGGCGTGCTCGAAGACGGCCGATTCACGCGCGTTGGCGGATCCGAGCCGATTCGCATGAAAGCACGAATTGTTGCCACTGTAGCGGCCGACTTTGGCAACCGGATCGCGGCAGGCACGCTGCGGCGAGACCTGGTGGCGCATCTGCAGGTGCTGAGCTTCAAGGTGCCACCATTGCGCGACTATTCCGAGGACGTTCCCGAACTCCTCAACTACTATGTTGACAAACTGGTCGATGCCGAAGGCCTGACGTTTAGGCGCTTTTCGGTTGCCGCCCAAAACCGGCTGCGCAATTATCCATGGCCGGATAACGTGCGCGAACTCAAGAATCTCGTGCGCCGCTTGCTGCTGGGCGGCAAGGACGATGATATATCCCTCGCGGAAGTCGAAGCGGAAATCAGCGATGCCGCCGTGACTGACGAACCGCTGGTTAAACAGGACCTGCTGGCTCTGCCACTGCGGGAGGCGCGCGAGCAGTTCGAACGGGCCTATCTGCAACAGCAACTGGCACTTTGTGACGGCAAGGTAGGGCAACTCGCGAAGCGGGTCGGCATGGAACGTACCCACCTGTATCGCAAGTTGCGCGCTCTCGGCGTCGATTTCAAATCGGTGTCCGCCGACGACTGAATAGTCGCCCGTCAAGCGCGAGCAATGCGAGTGCGATCAGCAGCATGCCGGCAATTTCAGCCAGCTGCAGCGACTCGTGCAGCAACAGCGTGCCGAGGAGAATAGCCGTGACCGGTATCAGGAAAGTAACCAGCATCAGGTTGGTCGCGCCCGCGGTCGCCAGTATTCTGAAGTACAGCATATAAGCAACCGCCGTCGAAAAAACAGCGAGTGAGAAGACTGACGCCCAGACTGGTGACGATACAGCCGCAAGACCCTCGAAGCCACCGGTCGTGAATACAAACGGCACCAGCAAGAGTGATGACATGCTGACCTGGCAGGCTGCACTCACGGTGGGTGCGATACCTTGTGCGTGGAAGCGACGCCCGAATACGCTGGCAGATGCGTAGGAGAATCCCGCAAGGACGATCGCCAGCTGCGCCCAGATGGACTGGCCCAGATCACGGAATGCGTCCGGCCCGATCATTACGACCACCCCGATAAATCCGAGAACCAGAACCGCCGTCTTCGCCGGCGTCAATTGCCCGTCGCTCAGGAACGCGGCCGCAACAACAACGGCAAAGATCGGCGTCGTTGCATTAAGGATCGAGGCGAGACTCGACGAGATCTCTGTCTGGCCCCAGACAATCAGCGAAAACGGGATAACGTTGTTCAAAAGCCCCATCACGAGATACGCAAGCCAGGTTCTCGCGTCCTTCGGTACCCGGTTGCCGGACAAGAGCACGAAGGTCCACAGCACAACGGCCGCGAACGCAATTCGTAGAGCAACGAGCGTCAGTACCGGCAATTCCTCTAACGCGATTTCGATAAGAAAATACGAAGTTCCCCAAAGGAACGACAGGACGATCAACATCAGCCAGGCGGCATTGGACATTTTCATGGCATTGAAACTGTGCAGGTGAAGTACTTGTGGGCCGCATTATAAACGCCACGCATTGTCCAATTAGCCAGATCCGGACGTCTATATCGCGCCTAGCATGCCCGTGTGGCGTTGCCGTTTGTGCTGCTATCTCAAGAGCCGAATCTCGCCACTGCTATGGGAAATACTCCCGCTTACAACATCGCACCAGTCCTGTTGCGTCAGATCGGACAGGCCCTGTCGTGTGTCGAGATTGAGGCGTCGTTGGACAATTGTTCGCCAGGCTGCATCGCCGGGTTCGACATCGAAAGAGATCTCACCGGCTTTGAGCAGTGACGATTCCAGGAACCAGAACCAGTCTTCGCTGCAGGCCTTCGGGCCGTTGTCGCCCGGCTTGTCATCCGGACCGAATACGGTGCGTCGCGGAACAGGAGGCCGTTCGGCCGGCAACAGCTTGCCGTCGTCACGAAACACCAGCCCGGGTGTTTTGAAATCCTGGATGCTCAGGGAACGCAGCAAGTCGAACGCCTTGTTGTGCGGATCGATCCTGGGGCCGGTACCGCGACCCTGCACTGTCGATATGATCTCGGCTTCGATGAAGCGGCCCTCACCATCGAGTGTTGCAAGCAGTATCGGCGCGACGCCCTTGATGCCGTCGACACTGATACCGAGGCTGGTCGCGAAGTTGCCGAGGCTGTAGGCAATCAGGCGCTCGTTGTAGCGCTCCATCGCGCGCACCACGTGCGGACCGCTGCCAAGGACGAGGTCAGCGCCGGCGTCCACCATCGTGCGTGCAAAACGCACGACATCACCGCGTGGCTCGTTGTAATACTCCTCTTCGGCAAACGTCACGTGCGTGTAAGCTGCGCCTTCCGCGCCGCCATGGAAGGAAACAATGACGATGTCGTGCGTCGCAGCGTAGCTCGCGACCGTGCGCTCCGCGAACAGGTAGTCGAGCATCATGTTCGAGTT
>DDIS01000136.1:6700-7233 GCA_002338615.1 Proteobacteria bacterium UBA1844
AGTCGAGCATCATGTTCGAGTTCCTGGTTACGGCGTAAGCGAGTACGGCCACCTTGAGTCCGCCTTGCTCAAAGGAGGAAAAATTGCCGACCCGGCCCGAGTAGCGAATGCCTGCTGCAGCCAGGGTGCGCATCGTTTCCGTACGGCCTTCTTCGCCGAAATCACGCGCATGATTGTTGGCGAGGCTTAACACGTCGAAGCCGGCGTTTTTAAAATGCGTGGCGTAGCGCGTCGGCATGCGAAAACGGTAGCATGCC
The DNA here is from genome assembly GCA_002338615.1 of Proteobacteria bacterium UBA1844. Lineage (GTDB taxonomy): Bacteria > Pseudomonadota > Gammaproteobacteria > Steroidobacterales > Woeseiaceae > UBA1847. Next base: position 6,958 of record DDIS01000136.1, read on the forward strand.
GCCGGGTTGCTGCATTTCTTTCCTGGCTCGCCGCTATCGGCAAGCACGCCCTCAAGGTTGCCAAACGTAATATCAGCGGCGCGCAAGGTCGGCGCAACGGCGGCGAGAAAGTTCGCACCGTCGTCGGCAGGCAAACGATCCTGTGGATACTCGGTGCCAATCATCATGTCGCCGACCGCAGCAATCGAAATACGACGTGCTCGCCTGCGGTCGATTTCGGGTGGCGCATCCGCCACCGGGGCCACCGGGGCTACCGGGGCCACCGGAGCTACCGCC
>DDIS01000080.1 GCA_002338615.1 Proteobacteria bacterium UBA1844
GGCTGGAAGCCGCTCCTACGTACACGCGGGACCGAGGTACACCTCTTGCAACGGGCCGCCGAGCACGGATTGCGTGAATGACTGACATCGCCATATTGCATGAGGCGCAGGCGCCCGATGCGCGACCCGACAACCTGGACGCCCTGGTGCAGGTCGCCGAGGTACGCGCCGCCCTCGAGGCGCGCGGTCACAGGGTCAGTATCCGGGCGATAGATCTCGATTTCGGAAACTTGCTGGACGCGCTCAAACAATCCCAGCCGGATTGCGTTGTAAACCTGGTTGAATCGCTGGGCGGCAGCGACCGGCTGATCACAATAGTGCCAGCCTTGCTCGCCGCGGCCGGTGTGCCGTTCACCGGCTCGACCGCCGAGGCCATCTCGCTCAGCACCAACAAGCTCATCGCGAAGCGCTGGATGACAGCGCACGAGGTAGCGACACCGGGCTGGCTGGGCAGTGATGAGGTAGCGGGCGCGGACGGCGGCTCATGGATCGTGAAGTCGGTGTGGGAGCACGCCTCACTCGGGATTGATGAATACTCCGTTGTGCAAGGCGGGCGGGCGACGGCTGCAAGACTGCAACAGCGCCGTGATGTTTTTGGCGGCGAATGGTTTGCAGAGCGTTTCGTGGCGGGTCGTGAGTTCAACGTATCGGTACTGGAAATAGCCGGCGAACCGAACGTTCTGCCAATCGCTGAAATCAACTTTGACGGTTTTCCCACGGGCAAACCGAAGATTGTTGGCTACGCTGCGAAATGGCAGGTTGACGCGACCGAGTACCACAACACGCCACGTGTTTTCCCGGCGCTGGGCAAGGACGTGGATACCCGGCTCCGGCAACTTGCACGCACCTGCTGGAAGATCTTCGGCCTGGGCGGGTATGCGCGCGTCGATATACGTATGGACGAAAGTGGCACGCCGTGGGTGCTTGAGGTGAATGCGAATCCCTGCCTGTCGCAGGATGCAGGTTTTGCCGCCGCCGCCGAAGAAGCGGGCCTCGGCTACGGGCAACTGATCGAAACAATACTGGACGCCGCGCTTCGGCCAACGCAGAGTGGCACAATCCCGATCGTGGGCACGGCCCGCAGCAGGTAAGTCAGTGTTTCGAATTCATAAAATATTCGACGTCAGCACGGCCGCCAACCGGCAATTGATCAGCCAGGTGCAGGCAATGCTGCGCGTGCAATTTCAGGGCCTGGACGAGCGCGACATTGCGAAGTTGCCGGCGCAGCTGAAAGACCCAATGAAATACCGGTTTCGATCGATACTTTTGGTTGCTGAAGACGGCGCCGGCACCGTGCGCGGTTTCGCGATGCTGCTGCATGCGCCGGATCTCGAGTTTTGCTACCTGGACTACGTTTGCGCCGGCCGCGGGGAAACCGGTGGCGGTATCGGTGGAGCACTTTACGCGCGCGCGCGTGAAGAGGCATTACAGCTGGATGTCGTCGGTATTTTTCTGGAGTGCCTGCCGGATGATCCGGCGCTCTCGCCCGATGCAGGCATTCGCAAGCAGAATGTTGCGCGACTGCGATTTTATGAACGATTCGGCGCCCGACCGATCGCGAACACGGCGTACGAAACGCCGGTGAGCAGCACGTCGGTGGACCCGCCCTACCTCGTGTTCGACAACCTCGGCCAGGACGACAGGCCGTTGCGGGCAAAGCAGGCGCGGGCAATTATCCGCGCCATCCTGGAGCGCAAGTACGCCGGCGTGGTCACGCCCGACTATATTGACGCAGTGGTCAAGTCGGTGCGTGATGACCCGGTCGTCTTGCGCGAAGCGAAGTACGTCAGAAAAGGGCAGGACGATCTCGAGCGCAGGCCACGCGAACGCAAGATTGCACTGATCGTCAACCGGGAACACATGATTCATCATGTGAAGGACAAGGGCTACGTCGAAGCGCCGGTGCGAATTCGCTCGATACTGAAGGAACTTGCGAAGACAAACCTGTTTGAGGAAATCGAAGCACAGCGCTTCGGGGTCGGGCCTATAAAGGAAGTGCATAAACCCGCGTTCGTCGACTTCCTGCAGAAAGCCTGCAAGAACGTACCGCCCGGCAAGTCGGTTTACCCCTATGTTTTTCCGGTGCGCAACCGGGCACGTCCGCCGCGCGAGTTGCCACTCAGGGCCGGTTACTACTGCATCGATACATTTACGCCGCTGAACGAGAACGCCTACAAGGCGGCACGGCGCGCGGTGGATTGCGCCTTGACCGGCGCAGACTGCCTGCTGGAGGGCAACCGCGCAGCCTATGCACTGGTGCGGCCACCGGGTCATCATGCCGAGTATGAGGCATTCGGCGGTTTCTGTTACTTCAATTCTTCATCGATCGCGGCAAATCATTTGAGTCGGCACGGCAAGGTGGCGCTACTCGACATTGACTACCATCATGGCAACGGCAGCCAGGATATTTTCTGGCGTCGAAAGGATGTGCTCACTGTATCCATCCACGGCCACCCACGTGTCAGTTATCCCTATTTTTCAGGCTTCGACGATGAGAAAGGCGAGGGCGACGGCAAGGGCTACAACCTGAATCTGCCGCTGGCCGAAAACCTCGACGGCGCGACGTATCGAAAATCGCTGGCTGCCGCGCTCGCGCGCATCAGGAAATTCGACCCCGAGTTCCTGGTTGTGGCATTAGGCCTCGACACTGCGAAGGGCGATCCGACCGGCTCGTTCCAGCTGCTGGCAAAAGACTTCCTGGAAAATGGCCAGATGATCGGTGAACTTGCATTGCCCACGCTGGTGGTTCAGGAAGGGGGTTACCTCACGCAGACCCTCGGCATTAACGCGAGGCATTTTTTCGTGGGACTCTGGCAACCGGCGAGCGGTGCCGGCAGCAAAACGACAAGCGGGGTCAAGGCTGACTCCAAAAGCAAAAGCAAAAGCAAAAGCAAAAGCAAAAGCAAAAGCAAAAGCAAAAGCAAAAGAGGCTGATAGCAGTGCGCTGGCGTACAAAAGTCGATGAGGCGGACTGCGAAGCCATACGCGGACTGGTCGCAGCCACCGGTTTTTTTAGTGCGGAAGAAGTCGAGATCGCCGTTGAGCTGGTGGCCGAGACGGTCGCTGGCGGCAAAGAGAGCGATTACCGTTTCGTAGTGTTAGATAGTGACGAACAAGACGGCACGATCACCGCCTATGCCTGTTACGGCCGAATACCGCTGACCCAGGCAAGTTTTGATCTCTACTGGATCGCCGTCGCGCCGGACGCGCAGCGCAGTGGCCTCGGTCGTGAGACATTACAGCAGGCCGAAGCAGCCGCACGCGAGGAAGGCGCCACAACGATGTACGTCGATACCTCGGGACGCGATCAATATCGCCCTACCCGCAGTTTCTATGAGCGTGCCGGCTATTCGGTCGCGGCAAGATTTACAGATTTCTATGCGCCCGGCGATGACAAAATTATTTACAGCAAGCGCTTGTAGCTCTCGTCAAAAGGTGTCAGGTTTATTTATTCATGTTGATAAATACAGGCAAATTGATTGCACTGGCTGCGCTGATAGCGCTGGCCAGCTGCGCGAGGGACGAAGCGCCGGCTTGTAATACCGAAGCACCGGGCTTCCTGATCAGCAACGTGCTGATCCTGGACGGTTCCGGAACGCCTGCCGTTGCCGGTGCCGTACGGGTACGTGATGGCAAGATCGCAGCGCTTGGCGACCTGGCCGCCTGCACTGGTGAAACCCAGGTGGACGGCGGCGGGCAAGTTCTGGCGCCCGGTTTTATTGATACGCACAGTCATGCGGACTCGAATATTTTCGGCCAGCCCGATGCATTGCCTGTCATCAGCCAGGGCATCACCACCGTTGTTGTGGGACAGGATGGCGGCTCGCCGTACCCGCTGGCCGGGTTCTTCCGGCAACTCGAGGCAGCGCCCGCGACCGTCAATGTTGCGTCGTATGTTGGTCATAACACATTGCGCGACGAAGTAATGGGCGACGACTTTCGCCGAACTGCGACCGCAGTCGAAACTGAGCGCATGAAAGCACTGCTGGCCAAAGAGCTTGAAAGCGGGGCGCTGGGTCTTGCCACGGGACTCGAATACGAACCGGGAATCCATTCCGACACCGACGAAATCGTGGCGTTGGCCGAGGTCGCAGCCGATGTTGGCGGGCGTTACATCAGTCACCTGCGCAGCGAAGATCGCTGGTTTGAAGCTGCCATTGACGAGATCATACTGATCGGCCGCGAGACCGGCATGCCGGTACAGGCATCGCACATCAAGCTGGCTATGAAACGCCTGTGGGGCAGCGCGCCCGAGCTTCTCGCGAAGCTCAATGCCGCGCGTGCCGAAGGCGTCAATATCACGGCCGATATCTACCCTTACGAATACTGGCAATCGTCCATCATGGTCCTGTTGCCGGAGCGTGACCCGGGCGACCGGGAGGCCATCGCCGAAGTGCTGGACCAGATCGCACCACCGGACGGTCTGTGGATGACCCAGTTCGAGCCGAATCCCGAGTATGTCGGCAAGACCCTGACCGAGATCGCCGCGCTGCGCGAAGTGGATGTCATTACAGCGTTTACGCAGATTGCCGAGGAGGCCCTCGACTGGGAGGCGGAGCACGGCGAGAGCGCCGAGGCCATTATCGGCACCAGCATGGTCGAGTCGGACATCGACGAGTTGATGTCCTGGCCTTACACCAATATCTGCACCGACGGCGGTATCGTTGACCTGCACCCCCGAAGCCGGGGCACCTTCCCGCGTGTACTGGGACGCTACGTACGCGAAAAGAAGCTGTTGACGCTTGAGGAGGCGGTGCGCAAGATGACCAGCCTCTCGGCGCACAACATGGGTTTCACAGATCGCGGGCTGATCCGGGAAGGCATGGTAGCCGACCTGGTACTGTTCGACCCGAAGACAGTCATTGATCGTGCGACGCCGACCGAGCCCAACCTGCTATCAACGGGTATAACGACAGTCTGGGTTGGCGGCGAGATCGTCTACACGGATGGCGCGGCGACCGACGCGCGACCGGGCAAGGTCATTCGTCGCGACACGCCGGCGACGCGCGAAAAGCCAGAACACTGAGATTGCCCCCCGCGCGGCCTTTTTTACGAAGCGGTATTCGGGGGCCGCGCCAGAAGGGAATCTGTGCCGCGCTATACCTCTATGCCGCCTCACCCGGGTCGAGATCTTTCACTTTCGGCTGCCTCCTGCGCCGGGATTTGGGCGGCAGCAGGTCGCGCATGGCATCCAGCTTACCGAAACACAACAGGCGGTCATTGGCCTGCAAGCTGCGCTCGGTACGCGGATTGGGAATCACCGTTGTACCGCGGTACAGGGTCAGCACATTGATATCGTTCTCTCTTAATTTGGTTTCCGTAATGGTTTTGCCATCGAAGTTTGACCCCGCGCGTATGAAAATTTCGCTGACGCCGTAGCCGCGACTGACGGTAAGACGTTGCCGGATATCGATGTCCGGAAAATCAACCCGCGCGGCGATGTACTCGACGACAGCACCGGCAATATCGAGCTGCGTACATTTCTCGATGCCTTCGAGACCCGGCGAAGAATTGACTTCCATGATCTGCGGGCCGCTCGAGCTCTCGAGCATGTCAACACCGGCAATACGCAAGCCAAGAATCTGTGCCGCACGCACCGCGGTTTCACGATACTCTTCACTCAGTTCAACGGCTTCGGCGATGCCGCCACGGTGCACATTGCTGCGGAATTCCTGCCCCTGCGCAACACGTCGCATGGCAGCGACGACCCTGTCGCCAACAACGAATGCACGGATATCCTTGCCTCTGCTTTCTGCCACAAATTTTTGTATGAGTACGTTCTGCTTCTGGCTCTGCAGCAGCTCGATAATTGACTCGGCCGCCTTGATGGTTTCGGCGAGCAGAACGCCAATTCCTTGTGTACCTTCGATAAGCTTGATAACCACCGGCGCACCACCGACACGTTCGATCGCTGGCAACACGTCCTTCTTGTCACTGACAAACGTTGTGCGCGGGATGCCGATATGGTGGCGGCTGAGAATTTGCAGGCTACGCAATTTGTCGCGTGAATTGGTGATGCCGTGCGACGTGTTCGCGCTGAAGATGTCCATCTCCTCGAACTGCCTGACAACGGCCGTGCCGTAATAGGTTATCGACGCGCCAATACGCGGCAGCACAGCATCGTAACGACTCAGTGATTTTTGCCGGTAATACAGGTCCGGCGCGCCTTGCTCGAGGTCAATCGCGAATTTCAGCGTGTTAAGTACCTTGACATTGTACCCTCTGTCGAGAGCGGCCTGTTTCAGGCGTCGCGTGCTGTAGGAATTTGGTCCACGTGAAAGAATCGCGAGCTTCATAGTCTCTCCCAATTTGAAAAGATTGGACATGCGACCCGTTGAACGGCTGCAGCGCTGGTGTCAAGTGGTCGGGGCAGGTTTGGTAAAGCGCACTAACACGATACAGGAATTCTGTACTGTACGCTCCGCGCGAGGGCCGACCACGCGGCCTGCAGCTTAATGGCCGAGCGATTTCACGCTTAGTTCAACGACGCGCCCGCCCAGTTCGTATGCTGAACGCTGCAGCGAATTGCAGAAAACCACGACCGATATGTCGAGGTCCGGGAATCGTTTGTACAGTGTCGTGAACCCTACCCAGCTGCCGGTATGGCCGACAACACGCTCACCATACATCTCTTCCACACTCAGGCCGAATGCGTAGTTGGCCACTTGCGACCCATCGTCAGTGTCTTCCAGCATTCCCGGCAGCGGTGTTTCAACCATCTCGATGAGCGACGCTCCACCCTTGCCGAGTTGGTTGTTGTAGAAATTCCTGTCCCACTTGATGAAATCATCAAGGCTCGTGTAGACACCGCCATCCCCGACCCAGCTCAGGTTGGTGTCGTAGGTTTCCCAGCTGCCGTCCGGCATTTTCTGATAGCCATAGGCACGATTGGGAATGATCTGGTTGACGTTGTCGTTGAAACGAGAGGCGTTCATACCGAGCGGGCCGAATATTTCGTCTTGTGCAAATTCACGCAGTGTCTTGCCGCTGGCGCTTTCGACCACCTGGGACAAAAGAAAATAGGCAAGGTTGGAGTACTGCCAGCGCGTGCCCGGTTCGAGAGCGAGATCTGCTTTTGCAACCAGTTCGTAAAACTCCTCGATCGTCAGGAAGTCCTGGTTACCGAAGCGAAACTCGCTGCCATCGGGTTTCCTGAATGCTTCATGATCGTAGTCACCCATGCCTGCAAAGTGATGGATCATCTGCCGGATCGTCACCTTGCGGCCGTAGTCCATCAGGTCGGGCAGGTAGGTGTGCACGTCGGCATCGAGATCAAGGTCACCACGCTCGGCAAGTATGGCGATCGCCATTGCCGTAAATTGCTTGCTGATCGAGCCCATCCTGAAGACCGACGTCGAGCTAATCGGAATGCCGTATTCCAGGTTGGCGAGGCCGTAGCCGGCCTTGTGAATGTAGGCCCCGTGCTGGATGACACCCGCTGCACAACCGGGCTCATCGACACCGATGTCGGCAAAAACCTCATCTATCGATTTGCTTAAGCCGGCATCGGCGAGTGCGAGTGCCGGCAGCAGCAGCGTGGTCAGCGTGAGCAGTGCGGGACGGAATCCCCTTCTCCTATTCATCCAAGGTACTCCAACGAAAAATTTGTCTAAGCCTCGACCACCCAGTCGGGATCGTCAAATTCGCCAATCACCCTAATGTCGACAAACGGTGCCTGTCCCTGGAGTATTTTCTGCACAGTCTCCGACGGGCTGGCTTCCATCGCATCGCGCGCCGTTTTGCTTTCCCAGCTTGCAATCGCAAGTAACACATTCGCATCGCCTATCTTGCGATGCAAGCGCGTGCCACGTGCGCCTGGCGCCCGCTGAATGATTTCGCTGGCACGCACCCAGGCGTCGGCGTAGGCCTCGGCACTGTGGCCGGGATGAATATGTACCTCGAACACAAAAATCATGTCGTCGCATGCTCCTGACCGGGATATCACCCGTTCTACAGCAATCACCCGTTTTCTGCATGAAAAGGAGACTATTTGCTCAGGTAGTCGGCATTGCGATATGGCACGGTAGGTAGCTTGAAGCACATTCACGGAAAGCTAGCATCACCGGAGTAACGATGAACCTCATACCTGCGCAATCAATTGAACTTTGGGCCACCACGATCCTGGTCTTCGTGCTTGCGAGTCCGGCTGGTTACGCCGAGACGTTTCAATTTCGCGTTGGATTCGACGCATTGCCCGGTGTCGTGGAGTTGACGTCGGGCGAGGTGAATAAAGGTATCGAGATACTGCAGCGCGAATTGCAAAAACGTGATGCCAGCCAGGGCGATGTACTGGCCACGCTGTGCGGTGCCTACATCGTCAGCGCGGAGCTCTATAAAGCCAGGTCGGTGTGTGCCGAGGCGGTCGAAAAATTCCCGGGTGAGACGGCCTTTAACAATCGCGGTGTATGGCGCGCGCTCAGTGGTGATTTCGACGGCGCGAAAGCCGATTTTGATCGCGCCCGCCCGGCACGCATGGATGAATACCTCGAATATCTTGAATCTCACGACGTGGGCCTTGTTGCCGACGGCAATTTCAACCTGGTCGGCGCACTGGCGGCAAAGCAAATTGCGGCGGACGCGCAGATGCCGAACGCGCGCCGGATCGGCGCCGACATCGAGCGCCTCGACGAACGTCCGTAG
>DDIS01000024.1 GCA_002338615.1 Proteobacteria bacterium UBA1844
GGCGTGCCCGTGCGCGTCGCGGACGTGGCCGATGTGAGTCTCGGGCCGGCCATGCAGCGTGGCCAGGCGGATCTTGACGGCGAGGGCGTTACAGTGGGCGGCATCGTCGTGATGCGCTACGGCCAGAACGCGCTGGACGTGATTGACCGGGTGAAGGAACGGCTGGACGTCGTCCGGGAGAGTCTGCCCGACGGTGTCGAGATCGTGCCCGTGTACGATCGCGCGGGGCTGATCGAGCGTGCGATTGAAACGCTAAGGAATACGCTCGTCGAGGAAATGCTCATCGTCTCGCTGGTGATCGGCCTGTTCCTGCTGCACGCGCGCTCGGCGTTCGTTGCGATCATCACCCTGCCGATCGCGATCCTGCTGTCGTTCATCCCGATGTTCTACCAGGGACTCACTGCCAACATCATGTCATTGGGCGGCATCGCTGTTGCCATCGGGGCGATGGTCGATGCGGCGATCGTGATCATCGACAATATCCACAAGCGATTACAAGGGGCCTTGCAGGAGGGCGAGTCGCGGATCGATGCGATCATCGAGGCCATGCAGGAAGTCGGGCCGAGCATCTTCTTTTCCTTGCTGATTATCACGGTCTCGTTCCTGCCCGTGTTCGCGCTTGAGGGTACCGAGGGCCGCCTGTTCAAGCCGCTCGCCTACACGAAGACCTACTCGATGTTCTTCGCGGCGCTGCTGTCTGTCACCTTGATCCCGGCGCTGGCAGTGTTGCTGATCAAGGGCCGTATCCGTGGCGACGACAGCCGGCTCAATCGCCTGCTAAAGGCCGGCTATGCGCCGGCCGTGAAGTTCGCGGTGCGCTGGCGCTGGCCGGTAATCATCGTGGCCGTACTGGCGCTGGTGGCGACGGTGCCGGTTTACCGCAGTCTCGGCAACGAGTTCATGCCGCCGCTGAACGAGGGCAGCATCCTCTACATGCCGACCGCATTGCCGGGCATGTCGATCGCGGAAGCGACGCGCGTCATGCAGACGATGGACCGCGAGCTCAAGAAGTTTCCGGAAGTCGAGCGCGTGTTCGGCAAGGTCGGCCGCAGCACCAGCCCGACCGACCCCGCGCCGCTGTCGATGATCGAAACCAACATCATGTTGAAGGACAAGAGCGAATGGCGCGAGGGCATGACCTGGGACAAGCTGATCGGCGAGATGGACGCGGCGATGCGTTTTCCGGGCATGCCGAACATCTGGTGGATGCCGATCCAGACGCGCACCGAGATGCTGGCCACCGGCATCCGCTCGTCCCTCGGCATTAAGGTGTTCGGACCGGATCTCGGTGAAATCGAGGCGACGGCCGTCGACATCGAGCGCGCCTTGCTGGACGACGAGCGAACCGCGCCCTACACGCGCAGCGCTTTCGCGGAACGGGCCACCGGCGGCTACTTCCTGGATTTCGATATCGACCGCAAGGCGGCGGCCCGTTTCGGGCTGAACGTTGACGACGTGCAGCGAGTTATCGAGGCCGCAATGGGCGGTATGAAAGTCAGCGAGACGGTCGAGGGCCGCGAGCGTTACGGCATCCTGGTTCGTTATGCGCGCGAGTACCGGGACAATATCGAAGCGCTGGAACGGGTATTCGTGACGACCGCCAGCGGTGCGCAAATCCCGATCACCCAGGTGGCGGATATCGAGTTCCGGACCGGTCCGCCGGCGCTCCGGAACGAGGACGGTCAACTCGTGAGCTTCGTATTCGTCGACGTCGGCCAGGACATCGGCATCGCCGACTACGTCGAGCTGGCACGCGAAGTGGTTGCGGAGAAGGTCGAGATAGCGCCGGGCTACCGACTCGACTGGGCCGGGCAGTTTACCTACTTCGAGCGTGCGAAGGCGCGGCTGAAGGTGTTGGTACCGCTGACCGTCTTTCTGATCTTCTTCATGCTCTACATGCACCGCAAGTCGATGACGGAAACGCTGATCGTCATGACGGCGCTGCCGTTCTCGCTCGTCGGCAGTATCTGGCTGCTGGCCGCGCTCGGCTACAACCTGAGTGTCGCGGTCGCGGTGGGCATGATTGCCGTGGCGGGGCTCGCCGTTGAGCTCGGGCTGCTGATGATGTTGTACCTGGACCTCGCATGGCGCCAGTATAGTGACGAGGGCCTGATTCACAGCCGCCTGGACCTGTCCGCGGCGATCACGGTCGGCGCCAGTCACCGCATTCGGCCCATGCTGATGACAAGGCTCGCCCTGTTCTTGGGCTTGGTGCCGATCATGTACAGCAGCGGCAGCGGCGCGGATGTCATGAAGCGCATTGCCGCGCCGATGCTCGGCGGCGTCGGAACCGCCTTGCTGCTGGTTTTGTTGGTGTTCCCGGCCATTTTCTCATTCTGGCGCGGTCGTGGGCTACCGCAACTGGTGCCGCTGCCCGCCGACCTGGAATCTGATGGAGAAAGTCATGAATAACGTAGTAATCGCTCGCGTAGCGGCCAGGCGGACATTGGTCCTGCTGGCTAGCCTGTTGTTCGCGCCGGTAGTGTCTGCCTGCAGCGAACCCGGGCCGCAGTCGGTGGCCGACACTGGCGCCGACGCCGATATTGTCGTGTACAAGACGCCGTACTGCGGTTGTTGCCACAAGTGGGTCGAGCAGCTTGAAAGGGACGGGCTGGCGGTGGACGCGGTCAACGTGCAGAGCACTGCATCGATCCAGGCCGAGCTTGGCGTGCCTGCGTCGATGCGCTCCTGCCACACCGCGAAAGTCGGCGACTATTGGGTCGAGGGGCATGTGCCGCCCGATCTCGTGGAGAAGTTGCTGGAGGAGAAGCCTGACGGCATCCGCGGCCTCGCCGTGCCCTGCATGCCGGTCGGTTCGCCCGGCATGGAGGGCCCCGGCGCGGAGCCCTACGATGTCATGCAGGTGCATGCCGACGGCAGCGCCAGCGTCTATGCGCGTCGCGCGGGCAGGGAAGCTGCGCCGGAGTAAGCGTTGCATGTGAATGCCTCAGCGCTCGTGTCTTCCCAACCAATCAACCGAAACAGAGGTCGATGCCATGAACAAGTTACCGGAAGAGGCCGAAGTCATGCCTGGCGGTCGAATGCGCAGGGTCCGCCGATGGCTGAAACGTCGCCGCATTGCCGTCGCATTCGGTATTTCGGCCCTGGCTGGTCTCGCACTGGGCTGGGACTGGCTGGCAGCCAGCGGCCTGTTAGTTGTGGCCCTGGCCGGCCTGGGCTGCCTGTTGATGTGTGTCTTCGGCCTGCACGGCGGGGGTGACAAGGGCTAAGGCGGCGGCTGATTCGCCGGCACGGCGAAGGATCCCGGCATGAATGAGGTAACCGGACATACTGGATGGTGGGGCGTGGCATTGATCATGGTCGTGCTGGTCTCCTGGCTGTTTTATCGATATTTCGCGCCCAGGAGCTGGCGGGAATGGGCCGGCGCCGGCCTGGTGCAGGCATTCATCATTGCCCTGTACGCCGAAATGTACGGCTTCCCGCTCACGATCTATCTGTTGGCGCGTTTTTTCGGGCTCGATCGCGATGCCCTGAAGGTCAATTTGTGGTCGACGCTCCTGGGTTTTGGCAATACAGGCATGATGATCTCCATGCTGGTCGGCTATACGCTGGCGATAATCGGCATCGGCATATTTATCCAGGGATGGCGGCAGGTGCATCGGGCACGCAAGGAAGACCGGCTGGTCACCGACGGGCTGTATGCTTTCGTGCGGCATCCCCAGTACACAGGATTGTTTATCGCGCTGTTCGGCGAGGGCGTGGTGCACTGGCCAACGTTGTTCTCGGTCGGCCTGTTTCCACTTATCGTGTTTGCTTTTTACCGGTTGGCCCGGCGCGAGGAACAACAAATGCTGCAGCAGTTCGGCGACGCCTACCGCGCCTATCGACGGCAGGTGCCAATGCTTGTACCGCGGCCGGGCAAATGGCGGCGTTTCGTGGGTGAGTCCGGTAGCAACACCCGACGCCCGGATCAGGAGAACCATCATGAGTGAACCGACAGCAGCAACTGCGATCACGGATCCCGTTTGCGGCATGACCGTCAACCCCGATGACGCTCCGATTCACGAGCATGCGGGCGACACCTATTATTTTTGCAGCCAGCGTTGTCGCGACAGGTTCGCCGCGGCCCCGGAGGCGTTTCTGAGCCCGGACGAGGATGGCGACACAGGCCCTGCAGACGCCGCCTACACCTGCCCGATGCACCCCGAGATTGAACAGGATCAGCCCGGCGATTGCCCCAAGTGCGGCATGGCCCTGGAGCCGGCGACACCGCAACGGAAAACGCAATACACCTGCCCGATGCACCCTGAAATCCTGCGCGACGAGCCGGGCGACTGTCCCAAGTGCGGCATGTCGTTGGAGCCCGTTACCGCCGGCGGGGACGAGGACGACAGCGAACTCAAGGCGATGACCCGGCGTTTCTGGGTCAGCGTACCGCTGTCTGCCGCCGTGCTGGTGCTGGCAATGAGCGAACTGGTGCCGGGGTTGGGGGTGCGCGAGTTTTTCGGCGCCGCTTTTGGCTGGATCCAGGCTTTGCTGGCCACGCCGGTGGTCGTCTGGTCCGGCGGCTTCGCTTTTGTGCGCGGCTGGAAGTCGGTACGCAATGTCAGTCCCAATATGTGGACGCTGATCGCCCTCGGCGTGGGTGCGGCCCATGTGTTCTCGCTATTCGCGCTCCTGTTCCCGGAGTCGTTGCCGGCGGCCTTCAAGAGCGAGGCCGGCCACGTGCCGATTTATTTCGAGGCCGCGGCGGTAATCATCACGCTGGTGCTGCTCGGGCAGGTAATCGAGGCCCGCGCCCGCGGCAAGACCTCCCAGGCACTGAAGGCGTTGCTGGACCTGACACCGCCCACGGCACATCGCATCAACGACAGTGGCGAAGAGGAAGAAGTGTCGCTGGATGCGTTGAGAACCGGCGATAAACTGCGCGTGCGCCCCGGCGAAAAAGTACCCGTGGACGGCAAGATCGTCGAGGGCCGTTCCACGCTGGATGAATCCATGGTCACCGGTGAACCCATCCCGCAGGAAAAGGGCGTCGACGACGACGTGACCGGCGGCACGGTCAACCAGACCGGCGGTTTCGTCATGCAGGTGAATAAGGTCGGTGGCGACACCGTGCTGGCGCGCATCGTGGACATGGTCGCCCAGGCCCAGCGTACGCGGGCGCCCATCCAGGGCCTGGTCGACAAGATTGCGGCTGTTTTCGTTCCCGCCGTGGTGCTGTCCGCGGTGATCGCGTTCGTCACCTGGGCGACCATCGGCCCGGCACCGGCCTTGTCCTATGCGTTAGTGGCCGCCATCTCGGTTCTCATCATCGCCTGTCCCTGCGCACTCGGGCTGGCCACGCCCATGTCGGTAATGGTGGGTGTCGGTCGTGGCGCGCAGGCCGGGGTGCTGATCCGCGACGCCGAGGCGCTGGAGCTCATGGAGCAGGTCGACGTGCTGCTGGTGGACAAGACCGGCACCCTGACCGAAGGCAAACCCAAGCTGGTCGCCGTCGAGACCGCGAATGGTTTCGACGAGACCGAGCTCCTTGAGTTGGTGGCTTCGCTGGAACACGCCAGCGAGCATTCCCTGGCGCGTGCGATCGTGGACGGCGCGGCCGAGCGCGGCGTAAAACCGACGGACGCCGAGGATTTCGATTCGATCACCGGCAAGGGCGTGCGCGGGCGCGTCAAAGGGCGCGAGATATTGATTGGCAACAGCCGATTGCTCGAGGAAAACGACATAGACGTCGGTGATCTTACGGTGACGGCGGATCGGCGCCGCGGCGAGGGCGAGACGGTCATGCTGGCCGCGGTCGACGGC
>DDIS01000111.1:0-3848 GCA_002338615.1 Proteobacteria bacterium UBA1844
CCGGGTCGCGCGACTGAAAACCGGCACGCCGCCACGGCTCGACGGCCGCACGCTCGATTACGAAGCCATGCAGGAACAGGCCGGTGATACACCCGTACCCGTGTTTTCCTTTCTGGGCCGACGTGCGCAGCATCCACGGCAGGTGCCCTGTCATATCACGCATACCTGTGAGGCGACGCACGACATAATCCGTGGCGCGCTCGGCGAGTCGCCGATGTACACCGGCATGATCGAGGGCGTGGGCCCGCGCTACTGTCCGTCGGTCGAGGACAAGGTTGTGCGTTTTGCCGACAAGAATTCGCACCAGATTTTTGTCGAACCCGAAGGCCTCACGACCGATGTCGTCTATCCGAACGGCATTTCCACCAGCCTGCCGCTCGCAACGCAGGAGCGCCTCGTGCGCTCGATCCGTGGTTTCGAGTCGGCGGTCATCACGCAGCCCGGCTACGCGATCGAATACGATTACTTTGACCCGCGTGATCTCAAGCCAACGCTCGAAACCAAATTTATTGCGGGCTTGTACTTCGCGGGTCAGATCAACGGCACGACCGGTTACGAAGAGGCTGGCGCGCAGGGCCTGCTCGCCGGCATCAATGCGGCACGGCAGTCGCGCGAGGAGGATAGCTGGTTCCCGAAACGCCACGAGGCCTATCTCGGTGTGCTGGTCGATGACCTCATCACGCGCGGCGTCAGCGAACCCTACCGGATGTTCACCAGCCGCGCCGAGTATCGCCTCTCCTTGCGCGAAGACAACGCGGATCTGCGCATGACACCGGTTGGCCGCAAGCTTGGGCTCGTTGCTGAGCCCCGCTGGCGCGTTTTTCAGCACAAGATCAGCGCGGTGCAAAAGGAACAGCAGCGGCTCAGCGAGCGGTGGCTAAGACCCGACGAACTGAGCGCCGCCGACCGCGACCTGCTGGCTGAGCACGGCGCCACGCTCGCGCGCGAGTGCCGGGCATCCGAGATGTTGAAGCGCCCGGAGATTTCCTACCGCACTATCACCAAACTTTCGAGGCTGGGGCCATCTTTGGAAGATAGCGACCTTTTCGACGAACTTATCGAGCAGATCGGAGCACAAGTCGAAGTACAGGCGCGTTACGCCGGCTATATCGAGCGCCAGCAACGGGAGATTCTGAAGCACGATGCCGAGGAATCGCTGCGCCTGCCGGCCGACATTGACTACGCAGCCGTCGCTGGCCTGTCCAACGAAGCCCGCCAGCGCCTGGCAGTCGCACGACCCGTCACCCTCGGGCAGGCGTCGCGCCTTGAGGGCATGACGCCCTCGGCGGTATCGCTGTTGCTGATTCATCTGAAGAAACGGCAGCTGAAAAAAAGCGCCTGACGCCGATGAGCAGCGCTTGTGGCTGCCACGAACTCAAACGCCCCCCGAAGCTCCGGCAAGACAGCGCGACACAATCCGATTACAGTCTGGCCGTCACAGTAGACCTGGATCGGAGATAGTTTGGCTCGCTACGTAATGTTGCGCTTGCTGGGGGCGATCCCGACCTTGTTCCTGATCATCGCCCTCGCGTTTCTGCTGGTGCACGCGGCACCAGGCGGGCCGTTTGACGAAGAGCGCGTGCTGCCGCCGGAAATCGAGGCAAATATCAAAGCGGCCTACCACCTGGACGAGCCCCTGCCGTTACAGTTCGGCCGTTACATGGTCCGTCTTTCAAAGGGCGATTTCGGACCGTCGTATCGCTATCGTGAATACAACGTGAGCGAGCTTATCGCGTCCGCATTTCCCTGGTCGCTGCGCCTCGGCGGGCTGGCAATTTTGCTGGCGATGGCAGTGGGTATTCCGGCCGGCATCTACGCCGCACTCAGGAGAAACACGCTCACCGATCGCTTCGTGATGGCCGCGTCAATGACCGGTATTTCCATACCGGTGCTGGTCATGGCGCCCGTACTGGTCCTTGTTTTTGCGGTGCACATGAACTGGTTGCCAGCAGGCTGGAGCGGCAACAGCGGCGCGGCGCGTTACGTGCTACCGGTGCTCGCACTGGCCTTGCCTCAAATTGCCTACCTCGCACGACTCATGCGCGCGAGCATGATCGACGTGCTCGCGAGTCCTTTTATTCGCACGGCGCGTGCGCAGGGTCTGGGCACATTCGCCATCATCCGCTACCACGCATTGAAGCCGGCGCTCCTGCCGATACTGTCTTATCTCGGACCGGCGGTTGCGGTGATATTGACCGGCTCTGTTGTGGTCGAGGAAATTTTCGGCATACCGGGGCTCGGTCAGTTCTTTGTACGTGGCGCATTGAACCGCGACTACACGCTGGTACTGGGTATCGTCATTTTCTACGCAACCCTCGTGATCCTGCTGAACCTGCTCGTTGATATTCTGTACGGCGTTATCGACCCGCGAGTGCGCTACCAGTGAGCCAGCGCCAGGGAAGATGGCGTCGTCACTGGCAAAATCGCACGGTGCGTGTCGCCGGCAGCACATTGTTGATTATCGCGCTGCTCGCATACCTGTTGCCCGCCATCAGTCCAAACAGTTTTGATGCAACCGACTTCGCAAACATCTTAGAGGCGCCGACGACAACCGGGATGCATTGGTTCGGCCTCGACGAACTCGGGCGTGACCTGCTGGTTCGCAACATGCTCGGTATCCGTGTCACCCTCGCGGTTGCCATAGTTGCGAGCATTGTCTCGCTTGTGATCGGTGTCTTGTACGGCGCAATCGCGGGGTACATGGGTGGCCTGGTCGACAGTGTCATGATGCGCTTTGTCGATACACTCTACGCACTGCCCTTTATCTTTTTCGTCATATTGCTGATGGTGGTGTTCGAGCGAAACTTCGTGCTCATGTTCGTTGCGATCGGCGCGATCAACTGGCTGGATATGGCGCGCATCGTGCGCGGCCAGACCATCAGCCTGAAAGAGCGCGAGTTCGTTACGGCGGCGCGCTTGAATGGTGTATCGACACTGCGAATCATCGGCAGGCATATTGCACCAAACCTGGTCGGCATCGTCGTCGTCTACGTCACGCTTACCATTCCGCAGGCAATCCTCGTCGAATCGTTCCTGAGTTTTTTGGGACTTGGAATACAGGAACCAGCGACGTCGCTCGGTGCGCTTGTCAATGGCGGTGTGCAACAGATGGAGTCGGCGCCCTGGCTGTTGCTGATTCCCGGCGGCACGCTGGTGCTAATTCTGCTGTGTTTCAACTTTCTCGGTGACGGCTTGCGCGATGTTTACGATGTGAGACAGCGCGGATGAGTTTGCTCGAGGTCAGCGGGTTAAACATCAGCTACGACGGGCAAAGCGTGGTCGATAATTTAAGCTTCAGTCTCGACGCCGGCGAGTCGCTCGGCCTGATCGGCGAGTCGGGCGCCGGCAAAACCCAAACCGCGCTCGCGATCATGGGACTGCTGCCGGACCACGCGAAGATCAGTGGCAGTGTTCGCTTCGGCGACCAGGAAATGGTCGGCGCCAACGAGCGACAACTCGACAAGCTGCGCGCGCAGCGCATCTCGATTATTTTTCAGGACCCGCTGCAGGCACTGAACCCGTATGTACGTATCGGCAAGCAGTTGCGCCGCATCCTTACCACCCACGGCCTCGCAAGCCAACAGCAAGCGGATGCAAGGGTGATTGCCATGCTTGAGGCCGTCGGCCTGCCGGATCCCGCGCGGCAGGCCCACAGCTTTTCGCATCAGTTGTCCGGCGGTATGCGCCAGCGCGTGATGATTGCCGCAGCGCTGATAGCCGAACCGGAGCTGCTGATCGCCGACGAGCCAACCACGGCGCTGGACGTAACGGTGCAGGCACAAATACTGGAGTTACTGGCAGCGCTGCGCAGGGACACGGCGCTGCTCCTGATCACCCACGACCTCGGC
>DDIS01000111.1:3946-4627 GCA_002338615.1 Proteobacteria bacterium UBA1844
TGATCACCCACGACCTCGGCATTGTCGCCGGCCATTGTGAGCGCATGCTGGTGCTGGAAGGAGGGCGCACGGTTGAAAGCGGGGCAACACGCGACCTCTTCGCCCGGCCTCGGTCCGGACACACGCGCAGCTTGCTCGCTGCGGTCCCGCGGCTCGATGCCGCAGAAATCCCAGCGCCGGTGGCGGGCCCGGATATGCTCTCCATAAAGGGGCTTTGCGTGTCGCACCGCGAGAGCCGAAACCGTCGGCTTCGTGCCGTTAACGGTGTCGAAATAGCGGCGAAAAGCGGGGAAACTCTCGCCATCGTCGGTGAGTCCGGCTCCGGCAAGTCAAGCCTGGTGCGATCGATTCTGGGGCTGTTACCGGCGGATAGCGGCACAATCGTGCTGGATGGGAGCACGTTAAACCCCGATGTTGCAAAGCGCGCGCAATCCCTCAGGCGCGACCTGCAGCTGGTCTTTCAGGACCCGATCGGCTCACTGAATCCGCAGATGTCGGTGCTTGAGATCGTTGCGGAGCCGCTACGGGTACATGCACCGTCAGATACGTCGCGCCAGCGCGAGGCACGCGTCAGCAATATGCTGGGCGAACTGGGCCTCGGTGAGGAGCTTCTGGGCCGCTACCCGCATGAACTGTCCGGCGGGCAGGCGCAGCGCGTTGCCATCGCCCGCGCGCTGATCG
>DDIS01000108.1 GCA_002338615.1 Proteobacteria bacterium UBA1844
CGTTGCCTGCGGTGGCGATACCGGCGTCGCGCTATGGCGTTTTGCAAACCAGGTTTTTATGAATTTGAACATTTGCTCGCGGAATCCGTAGTTATAGGGCTTGAGAGTGTAATCCAGGCCATTTGCGCAACATCGTAGCTGCAAAACAAGGGCGCCACGGGTCAAAAGCGACATAATCGCAGACCCAGGTGCACTAGTTAGCGCAGAGTTGGGCTACACGCTGTGAGGGACGTCACAGTTTCCGGATCAGCCGGCCACTACCGAGATCACTCAGGCCTGCTGGCGCGCAGTTTGACGCCAGCCAAAAACAATCAATCGCAGTATGCCAATGCCAATCAATGGCGACAGGGCAAGGAACCAGGCGGCCGCTTCAGGAGCGCCCAGTCGGCCCCAGTAGCCTCCCAGGAAGTCACCCATGCCATCGCCATCGTAAGCGCCGAAAATGATGGTCCCGACCAGGAAGACGAGTACCGGCATTAACAGCACGCCAAACAGCAACAAGCCCGATGCAATCAGGGCCTCGCGCCGCAAACCACGCAGTGGAGGATCGTTGTCATTCGCCATTGGAAGGACTTCGTATTGGAAGAAGATGCAATCCTTGCGCAGCGCGCCGACAAGGTCAACAGCCGCGTCAGCGTTCAGGCCGGGTTGGTTCCTCGTCCGCCTGGTCGAGACGCCTGCGCCGGCGGAACACAACAACGGCAAGGTGGATGCAGGCCGCCGAAAACAGCAGGTAGTGCGGCAGTATCCAGAACCAGTCGCTGATGTACATCGTTGCGAGAAAAGCGAGCACACCCGACGCGAGATAGAAATAGGGCAACGCGTCGTAAACAATTTTGGGCAACCAGATCTTGCGACTGACTGACCGACTCGTTGAACGTGTGACGGCCTGGGTTGGCGTCAGATCGACCGACTTCCCTGCGGTGCTGCTGAGCATTGTTGCTGTGTCCTGCATCCTGCACTTAGGCAGCAACATTACGCCAAACGGCAGCGAGCGTCCGTGATTGCGCTCACAAATCCCCGGTCGCCTGCTTGCGATCAAATTTCAGAATTATGCGGGATCGCGTTTTGGCAATTCTTCATAGCGAAATTCAACGGTGCCTATTGCGACTTTGTCGCCGCTTTTCAGGAAGTGCTCCGTAACGCGTTTGGAGTTGACATAAACTCCGTTCTTGCTGCCCCAGTCAATGATCCGTGTGCTATCGCCCTCGGTCACCACGACCGCATGACGCCGGCTGATGAACTGTGCCTTCAGGAATATATCATTTTGCTGGGTACGACCGATCGTGAGGCGATTCTTGAACAGTGGAAATCTTAGCTCCTGCTGGTCAATATGGCCGATCAGCAGGCGCGTTACACGATCCGGCATCGGATGAGGACGTCCCGACGCAGTCGTGGTACCAACTTCCTCACCGAATTCTGCATCAATCGGCAATTGCTGCCGAGATGCTTTCGGCTTTTGTCGCGCCACTTCCTCAAGCAAAGCGTTAATCGCATTGTTCTTGGCTTCAAGCTTGCTTTCGTAGTCGGCGATGCTGCTTTCAAGTTCGTGAATCTGCCCCTCCAGTTTATCGATCTGGGTCTGGCCACGCGCTTCGACGTCGGTCAACATGCGTTCGAGTTCGAGTTTGTAACCGCGGTTCTCAGCCAGTTCGGATGTGAGTTGTTCATTCAGCTGACTGTTCTCGGTGAGCGTTTCCTGCGACTCGCCAAGCTCGAAGCGCAGTGCGCGCAGCTCTTGCTCATGCGCCTGGTGGGCCGCAAAAAGGTCTCGCTCAGCCCGGTCGAGTTGGTCTCGTGCCGAGACGAGCTGTGCTTCCAGGGCCGCAATGTTTGACTCGGCATTGCTCAATTCAACCCGCAGCGCAGCGCGTTCACTGACCGCCGATTGCGACTCGGCCCGGAGATCCGCCAGCTGCCGGCGCAGCTCATCGGCATAGTGTTCTGTCTGCCGCTGCTGGTTCTGCAGTCCCGAAAAAGCGGCGTTCAATCCGGCAATTGCACCTTCGTACTCCACCAGCTTTTGCCGTGCCTCGCTGATTTCGTCGCCTGATTCCAGCTCTGCCTTGGCAATCTTCAATTCGTCGACGAGTCGAGCCAGGTTCTGCAGTTTGAGGTCGCGGTCGCGAATTCGAGTCTGTAAGCCATCGAGTACCTGGTCACGTTGCCGTAACGTGTCAATGGCCTGTGCGAGGGAGGCTTCCCGGCTGCGCAGTTCGGCACCGAGTTTCTCATTCAGCTGTTGCCGCGTATCGACTTCGGCTCGTAGTCCAAGTGACCTGGCGTGCAATTGCTCGTATTCATATTGCAGCCGGTCGATGGTCGCTGCCTGCTCTTTAAGCTCGGCTTGCAAGTCGGCCAACGAATTGTGTTCAGGAATGGTGTTGTCAGACTCGGAGAAGTCGAAAGTATTTTCTTCGGACTCGAGTACACGAACTTTGCGCAGACCGTCTTCGAACTGCCTGACAGTCAGTGCTTCAAGCTCGGAGGTAGCATCGTCGTTACCGGAGACTAACTCATTGATCTTTTTGTTCTCATTAGCCATGCGCGCAATGTTATCACGAGTGAGGCACTTGCCAGCAAGCAGGTTATTGGCAACGGATTAAGTAAAATCAATGGTTTAGCTTGCACGGCAAGCAGCCGGCACAGCGCCCGGCGCGGTGCTAGTCGCAGGACACGGTGCGGCCACTCGCCCAGTGCCGCAAGGCATCGATTCGTTCTGCCATGACAATCGACAGCGGTCGCGTTCGAATGATTTCCTCGCAGATATGCTCGCTTGTCAGGGCCTGCTTTTTGGCATGTGCGGCATACAATGCAGACACGACCGCTTGCTCTATCTCGGCACCCGAAAAACCGTCACTTGCCGCAGCGAGCCGCGCGAGGTCGAAGGTGTGCGAATCCAGTCCCCGCGCGGCCAGGTGAATATCGAAGATCGTTGCCCGAATATCCGCATTCGGCAGATCGACGAAAAAGATTTCATCGAATCGGCCTTTACGCACCAGCTCGGGTGGCAAAGCGGCGATATCGTTCGCTGTTGCGACGACAAAAACCGGGGGGTGTTTTTCCGCCATCCATGTAAGCAAAGTGCCAAGAACGCGCTGTGTGGTACCTGTTTCTCCACCGCGGCCCGCCAGGCCCTTCTCGATTTCGTCGATCCAAAGTACGCAGGGCGACATCACCTCGGCAGTCTTCAGCGAGTCGCGTAGCTTGCGTTCCGTTTCGCCATGGTACTTGTCGTATAGCGACGCCATATCGAGCCTGAGCAAGGGGACGCCGAAGATGCCTGCAGTTGCTTTCGCGGCCAGGCTTTTTCCGCAACCCTGAATACCAAGCAGCAGTATGCCTTTTGGCGGGTCCAGGTGGGCAGCGCCTGCGTCACGCTGAAAAGCTGACTTTCGTTGCGCAATCCAGTCCTTGAGTCGTTGCAGGCCACCCACCGAGCTGAATTTCGTGGTGTCGTACTCAAAATGCAGCGCGCCACCCTTGTTCAGCAGTTCGTATTTGGCCCGCATGACTTCAGGCAGGTCACTGCGAGTTATCGCGCCGTCGATATACACCGCATTGCGTGCCAGCCGTTCCGTATCCTTGAAGGGCAGGCCGGCAAGATTTTGTACCAGCATCGCGTAGGCTTTTCCATCTGCTTTCACTCGTGAACCGTGATGTTGTTCCGACCATTCATCCGCGATGCGCTGAATGATTTTCTTGCGCTCGGTCTCATCGGGCAGGGCCAGCTCCACGTGCGCCGAATAGGCCTCCAGTTCAGCAGGAAGCCTGATCGTGTGGCTGAGCAGCACAACCTGCCGTTGCAGCCCGTCCTGGCGGATGCAAATGTCCTTCAGAAGCCGCACATGCAAGGGATCCTCGAGAAAAGGATGGAAATCCAGCAGCACGAAAATACCGGACTTTTTCACCGCGCGGATGTGCTTCAGAACGTCCGTCGGCTCCGCGTTTATTTTCTGTGGCTCGAGCGCTATGTCCTGGCGCTGCAAACCGTCAGTCAGGGTCCAGCGAAACAAAGGCAGGTGGTCGTTGTGCACCGAACCCATAGCGATGGATTGCAGCATGCCGAGGATGCGCGCCTCGTCCTGGGATTCGATCACAACGATAGGTGTGCCCGATCGTATTATCAGTTCGAGGTCGTGTCGCTGATCCATTCGAAGACTTTCGCTTGCGATACTGCTATGTGCCGATTGACGCACGAAGTTTAGCGCAGCCGGGCAATTCCTTGCTGTGCAGTGCGTCAGGCTTTCCACCAATCAGCTCGCCGGCAAGCTTGCTGAGCAGATCCAGGTTGAGTGGCTTGCCGCTCTCGAGCACGCCGCCCAGCACATCGTCGAGTGAATATTTACCGCGGGATGCCCTGGCGATTTCCTGATCGAGTTCGTAAAACACGACAACGGCTTTGGCGGTCCGCGGTCCGGTCGAGGCGTCCGCGCAGAGCTCGTCCGCAGACTTCGACCAGTCACGTTGTTGCTGGATGGCGGTATGAAATCTCGGCATCGTGATGCTGCCGCCACGTGCGAGCAAGACCAGCGAGTAATATTCCGCAAAGCCTTCGACTATCCAGTCGTAGCCCGGTTCCGCCGTCGTACGCATGGCGACGTGCATTACTTCGTGCAGCAAGGTACTGGTGCCGTTCTCACTGATCAGCGGTCGGTCCGCATGTATGTAAAGTGATTGTGGTGCCGAGAGTCCGCCACGCCACATGGGCTTGCCGGCGCTGACAATCGTCAGCCGTTCTGGTGGCGCAGGCAATATGCGTGCAAGCTCAGGCAGGGTCCAGTTCAGCAACGCGAGCATGTCCATGCGGCGTACGTCTTCGCCCATCGGCCCGGCGACTGCAACCCGGGTACCGGCAATGTGTTCGCGGCGGACACCCAGTTCGCCCATTACGATCCAGCCGGACGGCTGGATGAAGCGGCGGTTCTTGCCGCTAACGCTGATACGTCCGTCCCGCTCCCTGTATTCCGTGACGACCGACCAGCCCTTCGGCAGTTTGAACTCGAGTTCGGTCTTGCCATAGGCACCCTTCAGGCTGCGTGTCGCGGCACGTGGCACCACGTCCTCAGCCCGAAACAGGCCCCAGTCCTGGCCCAACCACGCATCGTATTTGCTGTCACCGCGTCGGTTTTTCACAGCGATTGTCCAGGCTAGTTCACCGCCGTTGGCAGGGGGGTTCCAGACAATTTGTTTGCCGTCCTTGCTTACCTGGCCATCTCCCGTGAGGTCCGAAATTCCGGACTGATCGAAGCGCATTTCACGCAATAATGCCCGCTCCTGGCCCAGCAACAGGCGCACGCGTACGTGGTGCGTGTCGGGCACGGGTGTCAGTGTGTAATCCAGCGTGTAGCCGAGTTTCGGTTCCGCATCGGCAGCTGCCGCAGTACCAGGGGGCACAGTGAGCAGGGCGGCGCAAAAGAGAGCAGGGAACAAAGCACGCCGCAAATCAAGCCGCATGCGGGTTCGTGCCAATTCGAAATATCGCCTGTAGGGGTATGAATTCATTCGTGGTTCACATAAAAGCATTATGCTAGAGTTCTCATTATTCGGGGAACCTTATGATAGCCCAGCGGCGAAACGACATTGCAGCTGTATTGTGGGCAGCGATCCTTGCGTTATTCATGACGGCATGCGCATCGGCACCACCTGCAGCATCAGGCGGTGCAGCGGCGGCCGGTAAGAACCATAGCCCGACGACAGCGGCTGTCGGTGATCGCGCCGCCGCTG
>DDIS01000103.1 GCA_002338615.1 Proteobacteria bacterium UBA1844
TCACGAAGAGGCGCTTGGTGATGGCGAAGCGGCGCATTGACCAGACAACATTGTCCAATTTCCGTATCAGGAGGCACCTTGAGCGAGCAAGTATCAACCGCTCCACTGAATGTTGACCGGCTACCCACCGACATCGAGGGTGTGGATGCTCTGATCGAACTGGCGCTGGATTTGCGCTCATCATGGCATCACGGCGCCGACACTGTGTGGCAACAACTCGACCCTGACCTTTGGCGCGCCACACAGAATCCCTGGGTTGTATTGCAAACCGTCTCGCCGGACACAATTCGTCGTTTGTTGTCCAACACGGTCTTCTGCAACGAGATCGATGAACTGGTTCGCGTGAGACGCGAAGCCGCGCAGTCGCCAGCCTGGTTTCAAAAGAATCACCCCGAATCCCGCCTTCGCAGCGTCGCCTACTTCAGTATGGAATTCATGTTGAGCGAGGCGCTGCCCATCTATTCAGGTGGTCTGGGCAATGTGGCGGGTGACCAACTCAAGGCGGCGAACGATTTGGGCGTCCCGGTCACCGGCGTCGGCCTGCTGTATCAGCAAGGCTACTTCCGGCAGCTGATTGATGCGGACGGTAACCAGCAAGCGGCCTATCCTTATAACGACCCCGGTCAGTTGCCGATCACCCCGCTGCGCCAGGCCGCCGGGCAGTGGCTGCGTCTGAAGCTCGAGCTGCCCGGGCACTCGATCTGGGTGCGCGCATGGCAAGCAACGGTCGGACGCTTAAAGCTCTACTTGCTGGATACCAACGATGCGGCGAACTATCCGCCGTATCGCGGCATCACCAGCGAACTGTACGGCGGTGGAACGGAGCTGCGTCTGATGCAGGAAATGGTGCTCGGCATCGGCGGATGGCGGTTACTGGCAGCGCTCGGCATCGAACCGGACGTTTGCCACCTCAATGAAGGGCATGCGGCGTTTCTGGTGTTGGAGCGCGCGCGTCATTGCATGGCCGAGACGGGTCAATCCTTTGACGCGGCACTGGCCATCACCCGCGCTGGCAATGTCTTTACCACGCATACTGCGGTGCCCGCCGGCTTCGATCGCTTTGCGCCCGCCCAAATCGAGCATTGCCTTGGGACGTATGCCAAAGAGCAGCTGGATATTTCTATGGATGCGCTGCTGGCACTGGGTCGCCAAAACCCGACCGATGTCTCGGAGCCATTCAACATGGCGTACTTAGCGATCCGAGGCAGTGGCGCCGTCAATGGCGTAAGTCGTTTGCACGGCGACGTAAGCCGTCAGTTGTTTGCACCGCTATTTCCGCGGCGCCCGGTGCAGGAAGTACCGATTGAGCACGTGACCAACGGCGTGCACACGCCGACCTGGGATTCCGCGCCGGCCGACAAGCTGTGGACGGACGCCTGTGGTCAGGACCGATGGATGGGTACCACTGAGACGCTGGAACGCGACATCTGTTGCGTGACGGATGAGGAGCTTTGGGAGTTTCGACGAGCTGCCAGCACATCGCTGGTGGACTATGTTCGCGAACGTCAGTCCCAGCAGATCGCGGCGACGGGCGGCGGCGGTGTAATTCAGCCTTTGGATCCGACGATACTGACGATTGGTTTTGCACGCCGCTTTGCCACCTACAAGCGCCCGGACCTGTTGCTGCATGATCCGGCGCGATTGCTACATTTGTTGGGCCACCCGGAGCGTCCCATACAACTCGTTATTGCCGGCAAGGCGCATCCGGCGGATGCGGCCGGACAAGCCTTGATTCGGCGGTGGGTCGAGTTCGCGCAACTGCCGGAGGCGCAACATCGCGTCGTATTTCTTAGCGACTACGACATGCATCTGGCCGAGCACCTTGTGCAGGGTGTCGATGTCTGGCTAAACACACCCCGAAGACCGTGGGAAGCGAGTGGCACCAGCGGCATGAAGGTTTTGGTCAATGGTGGCATCAACCTTTCCGAACTCGACGGTTGGTGGGCAGAAGCCTATACGCCCGAGGTCGGCTGGGCGCTCGGTGACGGCAAAGAGCACGGTGACGATCCGGCTTGGGACGCTGCCGAGGCCGACGCACTTTATGGCTTACTGGAGAACGAGGTTACCAACGCCTTCTACGAACGCGACGACGACGGTATCCCACGGGCCTGGGTCGAGCGGATGCGCAACAGCATGGCGCAACTGACGCCGAAATTTTCGACCAACCGTACGGTTCGAGAATACACCGAGCGATTCTATTTACCCGCAGCGAACGTGTATCACGCCCGAGCGGCGAACAGTGGTAAACGCGGCAGCGAGATCGCCCAATGGCTCTCAGCACTCAACGAGCAATGGCCTGATGTGCGTATCACGAATGTCAATGTGGAGACGGTCAATCAGCGACACGTGTTCGACGTTGAGGTGTGGCTCGCTGATCTCTCACCGGCGGATGTGGCAGTCGAACTGTATGCCGAGGCGACGGCGGGCGACAGCGCCGTGCGGGTGCCGATGCAACGGAGCAGCCATCGAAACGGTGACGACGGCGCGCATTTGTTCACCGCGTCGGTGACCGCCGATCGAGCGGGCTCGGATTACACCGCTCGGCTCCTGCCACAACACTCCGGCGTGTCAATCCCACTGGAAGCTACACCTATTTTGTGGGCACGATGAGGCGGAAAAACGCGCTGGTGCCAAGACCGTATTCGGCCCGCAGCACACGAGCGGTCATCAAATCCCTAACCGGGTTACCCGCATTGGCATAAAGAGGACGGACACTATGAAAGACGCCATCGCACATTCAGGCACCTGGGCACTCGCCGTGATCATGGTTGTGATCGCTTCCTGGGTCTTGTACCGCTTCCTGGCACCGAAAAGCTGGCGCGAGTGGGCCAGTGCCGGCTTAGTACAGGCATTTATCATCGCCTTGTACGCAGAGATGTACGGCTTCCCGCTCACCATCTATTTGCTGGTGCGTTTTTTCGGTTTGGACCAAACAGAGCTGAACGCGAACCTGTGGTCGACCCTGCTCGGTCTGGGCGAGACCGGGATGATGATTGCGATGATTCTAGGCTATGCGCTCCTATTTATCGGCATTGGTTTGTTTATCCAGGGTTGGCGCGAGCTGTATCGGGCTCGTCAGGAAGACCGACTGGTCACCGACGGACTGTACGCCATCGTAAGGCACCCGCAGTATTCGGGACTTTTCCTCGCGCTGTTCGGTGAGGGGTTTGTGCACTGGCCGACGGTGTTTTCCATCACGGTGTTGCCGGTAATCGTGCTTGCGTATGTGTTGCTGGCACGGCGGGAAGAAAAACGCGTGCTGGCCGAATTCGGCGACGAATATCGAGCGTATCAGCAGCGCGTACCAATGTTCTTCCCGCGCCTGGGTCAATGGAGGCAATTGATTGCGCAGTCTCAAATCGCTGAAGACAAGGTCGAAAAGCGATCAAACTAGTGGGCCCGCGATGGGATGTGTCGCCAGCCGGTCAGGCGAGCGGCTAAGTGCGGTGTGGCTAGGTCTTGACCTGCAAGCAACACATACGTCGTAAGCTTTTGGCATCGGCGTGCACGTGCAAACACCATGACTGTCAGGCCGTGACAGACATGTTTGTTGCCGCGATGAAGCACGCAACTTCTGCCTCACAAGGAGACTAACCATGGAAACACAACACTTATCGGTGACCGGTATGACTTGTCGGGGCTGCGTTAAATCAGTGGCTCGCGCATTGCAGGCGATCAGTGGCGTCAAGAATGCGGATGTATCGCTTGCGGTGGGCTCGGCAACGATTGAATTTGATGAGCAGCTGACGTCCCTCGATGA
>DDIS01000027.1:0-448 GCA_002338615.1 Proteobacteria bacterium UBA1844
GCGTGGGTGTCCTTTTAGGGCTCGTGCGTCGAGGTGGTTCTGCGCCACCAGTCTGCTACTACGCTGCCGGTTACTTCGTTGACCAGGTAGCCGTATTCGGAATGCACATTCAGCTGACCGTTCAGGCGAAAATAGTTGTACAAAGAAAGATCGTCGATCGATTCGAGCAGCTGGAGGTCCCGCATCTCTGCAAAATCGTCACTGAGACTTGGGTCGATTGCGGTCAGGTCGCCAACTGCGGCCAGATTAATCCAATGCCTGATATTTGTCGGGTATCGGTCGCTACCTGTCTCGGCGTGGCCGAGCAAGCGCTTGCGCAAATACCGCTGGCCGAGTGGACTCCCCATCGTCAACAGCGTATCCACGCGCACTGAAGCATTTTCAAGCTGGCTTAGCTGCCACAGGCTATCGAGGGCTATGACCGAACCCATGCTATGGGCGACGAGCA
>DDIS01000027.1:540-2025 GCA_002338615.1 Proteobacteria bacterium UBA1844
CCCATGCTATGGGCGACGAGCAGAATTGGGCGCTCCATTTCGGCGGCGGCGCGCAGACGCAGCTTGAGCATGTCCCTTACATGATCGGCCACACCATCCCGGTTCTCCGTATAACGCGCAAGATCGTGCAGGTGGACCGCCATTTTTTCGCTCGCGAGGTGCGGAATCAAGAATGGCAGGCGGTCGCCCCATCGGTATAACGACAAGGTAAGACGCCGTAGCAACGACGACGCTTCACGCATGTCGGCGTTGCTGGCCGTTGGTTGCGTGATCACATCGCTGATTGCAGCACTATCCTTCGCAATATCGCGATATTCGCGATAGAAGTCGTAGGTCCAGGCGACGAGATCGAAACTGCCGTCCGCCGCGCGAATCGAGTCCGCGACCGCCACGTCAGACTTGCAGACGCCCGCCAGCAGGCAGGCCTTGAGAGCGGCCAGATGAGTCGCCTCAGGCGGTTTTGGCAGCAAGCCCGGAATATAGAGTATCAGCGGCCCATTCACGGCATGCGGCCGTTTTGGCGTGCCGCGGCCAGCATCTGATCCAACTGGTGCAGATCCGTAATTGTGACGGTCGGTGCGCTGAACTCGGCAGGCCACATCATGCCGGCGCGATTCATCCAGGCGGTCGCAAGCCCGGCCGCGCGCGCGCCCTCGATGTCAATTTCCGGATGATCACCGACGTGCAGTGTCTCAGCTGCGCTCGCACCACCTGCCTCGACGGCCGCTGCAAAAATCCGGCGCGCCGGTTTTGCTGCACCAACATCGCGAGCACAGATGTAGTCGTCGAACAGATCAGCGATGCCAATCTTGTCGAGGCTTGCGTTACCATTGGTCACGGCAATCAGTGTGTAATGATCGTGCAACACTTGCAGCACGGGCCGCACATCCGGATACAGACTGACTTCGTTGCGTGCCTTCTCGAAAACAGCAAATGCCGCATCGACATCAAACTGGTGGTAGCCGGATTCCGCAGCCATCGACCGCATCAGCTCGCGCCGCTGGAACGTCAGGTCATGCGCGCGCTCCGGGTGCCGGGCGATAACTTGCTGACGCAAGTCCAAAGTGTCAGCCTGAGGAAATCTCTCAGGCACGCGTGGATAATGAACACCGTACCAGTCGCGCAGACGCTGCTCCGCACGCGCAATGACGGGCGCTATAGCCCAGAGCGTATCGTCGAGATCCAGCGTGATCGTAC
The DNA here is from genome assembly GCA_002338615.1 of Proteobacteria bacterium UBA1844. Taxonomy (GTDB): domain Bacteria; phylum Pseudomonadota; class Gammaproteobacteria; order Steroidobacterales; family Woeseiaceae; genus UBA1847. The sequence continues at coordinate 1,738 of DDIS01000027.1, forward strand.
GAATATCGTGCACAACCTGACTCATACCTGCAAAATGGCCGAACATTGTCGGTCCATTAGTAAACCGAGTTCAACCCGGGCCAAACTGCGAGCACCTGTAGACCATGAAATACTTGCACACAATGGTTCGTGTCACCGATATTGATGCGTCCCTCGATTTTTATTGCAACAAACTCGGACTCATCGAACTAAAGCGCAAGGACAGCGAGCAGGGACGGTTTACACTCGTGTTCCTGGCTGCGCCGGGCGATGAGGATGCACAGGTCGAACTGACCTGGAACTGGGATC
>DDIS01000027.1:2113-2279 GCA_002338615.1 Proteobacteria bacterium UBA1844
GAACTGACCTGGAACTGGGATCCGGAGCAATACGGTGAGGGGCGGAATTTTGGCCATCTTGCATACCAGGTTGACGATATCTACGCACTGTGCCAACACCTCAAAGACAACGGCGTAACCATCAATCGGCCGCCTCGGGACGGACACATGGCCTTCGTCCGCTCGC
>DDIS01000027.1:2372-2656 GCA_002338615.1 Proteobacteria bacterium UBA1844
CACATGGCCTTCGTCCGCTCGCCCGACAATATTTCCATCGAGTTGTTACAAAAAGGTGCACCCTTGCCGGTGCGCGAGCCCTGGGCATCGATGCCAAATACAGGTCACTGGTAAGAGCGCCGTAGCAACGAACCGCGATATTGCACCTGGCCCGGACTAACCCGGCGATAGCGGCGGCAAAATATCGCGAGGTGCGGATGATGAATCGGCAGCTGCAACAACCGCAAAAGAGCGAATGGCTTTGGCCAGTTGCGCACCGTCAAAGGCAGCCGCGCCACCACCGT
>DDIS01000030.1 GCA_002338615.1 Proteobacteria bacterium UBA1844
CGCCGTAAATGCGAGCGCCCGCCGACTGCGCGCGAACGGCGGCAAGGTCGGCACCCGTGTACGTTTTTGCGGGTTCTTTTTCGGCGGTTTCTTAAGTGGCCCAACCATTACGCCTGCCTCGCAAGGACGGCGGCCGCCGAACAAAGGCCGCGGTCGAAATTGATCATGCCGAAGCCCGATACAGCCGCGATATTGGCGTTCTTTACCGCATTTCGTTGTGCGCCGCCCGTGAGCTGACGAATCGCCTCAACCAGCCCGAGGTAACCGCCCGCGGCGCCGGCCTGGCCCACCGACAGCTGTCCGCCCGAGGTGTTGTGTGGAAAGCTGCCGTCGAACGTAAATGTATTCTCACGAATGAATTCACCGGCTGCACCTTTCTCGCAAAATCCAAGATCTTCGAACTGCATGGCAATAATGACCGGGTAGTCGTCGTAAGTTTGTAGCAAATCGACCTCCCATGGCGTGATCCCGGCCATTGCCCACAGCTCGTCTTTATCCAGCGCCCAGCCACCGCGGAGCTGTACGGGGTCATCCGGGAAGGCGTTATGTCGTTCGATCGTGGAAAGAATACGCACGAATGGAAGCTTCAGATCGCGGGCACGATCTTCATGCATGACGAGGAAGGCCTCGGCACCGGCACATGGCATGACGCAATCGAATAATGCGACCGGATCGGCAATCTTCCGCGCACTCATGTATTGCTCGAGCGACAGCGGTGTTTTCATGAGTGCATCGGCATAATGCAGCGCATTGTGCCGTTGTGCGACACACAATTTTCCGAACTCTTCGCGTTGCACCTGGTACTGACGCATGTACTCCTCGGTCATCAGTGCGAAACTGCCATTCGGTCCGCCTGATCCATACGGGTAGGATGCGTCCTGCGAAAAACGGCTGAAGCTTGTAAGCATGGCGCGAAATGAATCGACATGATTCGTATCGCCTGCCAGGCAAGCGACGATGCTGGCATCACCACTTTGCACAGCACGGGCCGCACGCCGCATCGCGATCACGCCGGACGCGCCGCCGGTCGGGATATGATCGAGCCAGCGCGGTGTCAGGCCGAAATGTTGAGTGAGTCCTACCGCAGTATCCGGGAACAGCGTGAACGATGACACGCAGAGCCCGTCGACGCTCTCCGGAGCTACTCCCGCGACACGGCGCAGCTGCGACAGCGCCCGTGCCAGCCACCAGTGCGCCGGCTCGGGCGAATAACGCTCGTAAGGCACACTGACGGGCGCCGCGAGCACAATACCCGCGTAGTCCTGTCGCTTGCTGTCCACCCCTTTGCTCAAACGCTTTGCCTCTTTTTACGTGCGCGCATGTCGATGGCGGTACCATCTTCGACGGCCTGCCGCGCGAGTCGCTTGACCTCCGCGCGGCTTACCTTCTGCGACGCGGTCAACGGCAGCTCATCGACAAACTCGATATAGCCTGGTGTCTTGAAGTACGTGAGCTTCCCGGCAGAGTGATCGAAAATTGCATTCGCGAGTTCGCCTGCTTCGCGACGACTTTCCGAAACCACGACAAAGGCAAACACCTCGTCACCGCGGATCTCGTCGGGGACGGCAGTGACGGCGCAATTGTGCACCAAGTCCGAGGACAGCAAGGCCGCTTCGACTTCCACGGCGGCAATGTTTTCACCGCTGCGGCGGATGACGTTTTTCTGCCGGTCTACAAAATAGATTGCGCCTTCATCGTCGGCCCTGACGACATCGCCTGTATGCCACCAGCCCCCCTTCCAGCCCGCCTCGGTTGCTGCTTCGTCTTTGTAATAGCCGCTGAAAAATCCATAGCGTGCATCGTCGGAACGGTGCCGAACCAGCAATTCACCGTCCTCACCTGGCGGCACGTCCTGGTCGTTCTTGTCGACTATGCGCAGTTCCATCGACGCAATTGGCTGGCCGACGCAGCGCTTGCCGATGTGTCGCGGTTCCCGGTTGGCCACGATCATTCCACCGCCACCAGACTCGGTCATCGCCCAGGCCTCGATCAGCGGAAACCCGAAGCGTTTCTCGAATACGGACTGGTGGCGGGGATCCGATCCGGCGCCGAATCCGAAGCGAACCAGGGATCCGACCTTATCGTCGTCCGATTCCGGGAGTGTCAGAAGTATCGCCGGCATGACGCCAAGATAATGAATAACGGTCGCTTTTTCCTCGCGCACGGTCTGCCACCAGCTACGCGGATGAAACCGGTCCAGCTGAATGACGCAGCCGCCGCACATCATCATGGCCATGAACGATGTCGCGAGTGCATTCATGTGATTCGGCGGCAATGGCGTCAGCAAACGATCGTCACTGTTAATCGTGCAATACGCCTGCAAGGCATTGTACTCGCGGCCCATGGTCAGGAAATAACGGTTTGACAGCATGCAACCCTTGGGTTTGCCGGTTGTTCCCGAGGTATACAGCAATGCGGCTTCGGTTGCTTCGGCCCCTTGTGCGTGAGGGGTTGCGTTGCCGGCAGCAAAATGTGCCGCGAGGTCGCCAGCTGATAAGACGGCGGCGCCGGAGGCCGCGCTCACGGAACTCAAGCGCTCGAGGTACTCGTTAGCGCCTGTCAGCATGCGGGTATCGCTGTGGGCAATGAAGTAGGCAAGTTCCTCGTCGCTTGCCACCATATTCAGCGGTACGAGGCTTGCCCCGAGCGCATTTAATGCCAGCAAGTGCAGGTACACGTCGAGCCGGCTGTCGTACGCCAGCGCAACTCGATCCGACGGCCGAACGCCAACACTGTGCCAGGCCCGTACCAGTTTCTGCACTTCGAGCAGCGCCGCTGCGTAGCTGTATTCGATGGCGCTGTCCGAGTAGGTACTCGTGCTGACAGCCGGAGCGCGCAGGAATGGACGCTCTGCATGCTTCTCGACCGCTGCTGCAAACTGCCGGTAAACGCTATCCTGCAAGCCGGTAGTCATGGCGTGTCGCTCTTGCCGGCGGTGCGCCAGGCCGGGGCAAGCAGCCGGCGCCGGCCATCGTGCGATTTCTGAATCCCGGGCTCATCGAGTTCTTCACGATCCCAGAGTTCGCAGGTCACCTGCTTGTGCTTTGTATCGAGCGCCTCGCAATAATTGGTGAATTGGCAAACGCGAACCTGGTCGCCGCATCCTTGCCGCATTTTCAGGAACCAGTCCGGGTCCGCCAGTGACTGGCGCGCCGATGCAACAATGTCGGCCTCGCCGTTTTGCAACACGGCTTCTGCCTGCCGAAAACTGTAGATGCCGCCCGCCAGGACGATGGGTACATCGGCCCCCGCTTGCCGGACCCGCCGACGAATCGCCGCCGTTGCATCGATGTTGCGTCCGAACGGGCCCTGTTCATCGGAAATGTACTGTGGCATGCACTCATAGCCGCTGCGGCCCGTGTAAGGATACGCGGCTGCACCCACTTTCGGTTGCTTGGCGTCTTCGAATTTACCGCCGCGTGACAAGGATAAAAAATCCATGCCGGCCGAGGCGAATTTCGCACCCATCGTGGCGGCATCATCGACCGTCAGGCCGTCCTCGATGCAGTCACTTGTCAGGTAGCGGCAGCCGACGACGAAATCATCGCCCACGGCATCGCGCACCGCGCGGTACACTTCGAGCGGCAGCCGCGCACGATTCTCCA
>DDIS01000044.1 GCA_002338615.1 Proteobacteria bacterium UBA1844
GGGCCGCCAGGGCGCTGTCCGCGCCCTCGACCAGGAGCACAGGAGCCCTTACGCGTCGCCAGCACGCCTCACTTTCCGCGCGCCGGTAAAGCACGGGGTTTGGCAGCTTGTGCAGCGGGTCGGCCCTGAGGACAAGTTCGTGACCCTGCTGTTCTGCCCAGCAGCGAGCCACGAATTCCGCGCGTGCGGCGCTGGTGTGTGGATTGCGCTTGCTGATCCTCTCTGCCAGTGAATGGTAGTCCGGGTAGGCCTGGAACGCGGCAACAGCGCGCCCGGCCAGCAGCCAGCGCCGATATCGATCCGGGGCTTCGGCAGGATCAGTATCGGCGAGTCCGAAACCCTCGAGATTGACGAATGCAGCAACCCTCTCGGGCATCGCCGCCGCATACAGGCCGACAATATTGCCGCCCATGCTATGCCCGACCAACCGGACCGGCGCATCCACGCTGTAGATCTCGAGCAAAGCATCCAGGTCGGCCAGGTAGTCGGGAAACCAGTAGGCGGCAACATCCGCAGCGCTGTCACCGAAACCGCGCAAGTCCGGCGCAACGACATGCCAGGCCGATTGCAATTGATCAACGACAAACTGGAACGTCCGACCGCAATCGCCCCAGCCATGCAGGTAGAACATGAGTGGTTTATCGCTGGCGCCCCATTCATGCACCGTAAACTCGACGCCTCGACAAGTGTGCCGCGTCTCGCGCCGCGGCACGACGGGCTGGTAGATATCGGCAACCTGCATGTCTGTTACTAATTCCTGCATTCGAAACGAGTGGCCGACGGTCATCCGGCCTGGCCAGGGACTGGTCGACTATGGTGGGTTTGCAGACTATATCAGGGTCGGCGCTCCGCTCCGTATCGCAGGATTCATTTGTCACACGGCGCTGCAGCGGCATGCGCCGCAGCCGCATATTCGGCTCGAACTATGCCCCGGTTCATCGTGCGACATGGAATACGCCGCCAATGCAGGGTAGCCTTCCGCAGTCCTTTCACGAGCAGCCAATGTGCCAAAACAGATAGTCATTGCAGGTGCCGGCCATGCCGCCGGACAGCTTGTCGCCACTTTGAAGCAACAGAAATACGATGGCAGGATTGTGCTGATCGGTGATGAGTCCTACCTGCCCTATCAAAGGCCGCCGTTGTCGAAGAAGTTTCTTGCCGGCGAGATGCCTGCGGCACGGCTGTATGTCAAGCCCGAATCTTTTTACGACGACCCGAACATAACGCTCAAGCTCGACACGCGGGTCGATGAAATCGATCGTGCCGCACACATGGTGAGTACCGACACAGGGGCCGCCATACACTACGACGTTTTGATTCTGGCCACGGGGTCGCGGGTTCGCAAATTGCCCGGCAGCGACAGTATGCCGCGCGGAGTGCATTACCTGCGCACGATCGACGACGTGCATGCAATCCGCTCCGAGCTTGAAACGGCTGGCAGGATAGTCATCGTGGGTGCGGGTTACATCGGACTCGAGGTCGCCGCTGTCGCGCGCACGCTCGGACTTGAAGTCACCGTTATCGAAATGGCCGACCGTGTAATGAGCCGCGTTGTGTCACCGGAGATCTCCGAGTTCTATCAACGTCAACATCGCGCAAAGGGCGTTGTGCTCGAGCTCGCGACGGGCCTCGCCGGGTTTCGGAGTGATGCCACAACCGGGCGCGTAACAGGCGTGGCCACGACTGACTCGCGGAGCATTCCCGCAGACCTCGTCGTGGTGGGGGTTGGCATCGTGCCGAATACGGAGCTCGCGGCTGAAGCAGGGTTGCTGATCGACAATGGCATCGTCGTCGATGAATTTTGTCGCAGCAGTGACCCGGATATTTTCGCTGTTGGCGATTGCAGCTCGCACCCGAATAGTATTTACGACCGGCGCGTCAGGCTCGAGTCAGTGCACAATGCACTGGAGCAGGCCAAGACCGCGGCAATCAATGCCTGCGGTGGCCATCAGACCTACACTGATGTGCCCTGGTTCTGGTCCGATCAGTACGACCTGAAACTGCAGATCGCCGGCCTGTCGCAGGATTATGACCACGTTGTCCTGCGTGGCAATCCCGACGGGCGGTCATTCTCTTGCATCTACCTGCGTGAGGGTGTCGTCATTGCGATCGACGCCATCAACGCGCCCCGGGACTTCACCCAGGCCAAGGCCCTGATCGCGGCTCGTGCGAAACCGGGCACGGCACGTCTTGCCGACGAGAAATTGCAGCTGAAAGAACTAATCTGACGAGGTGCGCAACTTAAGCGTGACATCCGCACTGAGTTCCGACGCCGGCACAGGCTGTTCAATAATTAATTGTCCATCCACGGCGACGGGGCCAGTCTCGGTTGAATAGGCGCGAGCTGTCAGGGTTTCGATGGCTTCTGCGTCATAATCCCGGAAGCGACCGCTGCCGCCATGCACGTCCCCCGTGCCGAGCGCGCCGGGCCCACTACTCAAGGTGCCGTGCCAACTGCCCTTCCAGTTGTCAGCGGAACTCCAGTAAGCCGGGATGACAACCTCCCGGAGGTAGTTCCAGTGATTTTCCGCCTGGGCGACCAGCAGCGTGCCCTGGTCCGGCAACACGACGTGCCAGACTGAATTTACCAGCGCTTCGCCCTGCAACAGCCGCGTTTCCTCGGATCGAGACGAAAATTTGATGCCGATGCCCGCCATCGAGCCTCGACCGTCCCGTAATGCGGTCACGAGCACGACCGTCTTCTGTAACGGCGCTTCCCAGAGCATGGCAATCTTGTCAGGATTCGTTGCGATAGGGGACTCACCATTGTTGGTGTACGCGATCGCGTCGTCGACAACCGCAGAATAGCTCAGGCTAAACTGTGGCCGCTCGCTCACTGACAGCGGTGATATGCCTTCCGGGGACATCGGGCTGTAAAGCAGAAAACCGACAACCATCAGAACGCCAGTGGCGATCCCAAGCAGCAACATGAACAGGTATTTCATTCGCTGCCCCCGCCGTTGATTTCCCCGGTCGCGCTGGCCTTCGCAGTCGCCTCGTAGCTCGCAAGCAATTCGATTCTGCCCGCGTGCAGTTCATCGGATGATTTTTCCGCGGCGACCCAACGTTCCGACAGTGTACCGACGAGATCGCCGAATTCGCGTGTGCCGGCACGCATATTACCGGTGCGCCGGTTGTCCACTACGTTCGGGGCCAGCGTCACGTACATCGAACCGCGGGCGGGAAAGTGCAGTACCCACTCGATAACATTTCCGAGTTTGGCGTTCTGCACGGTTACACGACTTGCGACACCGATCACGGCGTCCTGACTGTTCCGCAACTTGAAAACTTCGCTACGCGTCCCGTCGAGCAGCGCATCCTCTGGCCACTGCATGCCCTGAGGATATGCATTTTTTTGCCCACTGGCACCGAGCAGTATCCGGTCGGCAGGAATGTTGACGTGGAAGGACTCGGCATTGCCCCCGTTCGGCATGACAGAAATCAGCGAATTCTCACGGGCAATGTTTACCGCGGGCAGGAAATGCAGCGCGGCCACGGCCCCCGCGATGCCCAGTACGATTCCGCCGATGAAGGTTTTTATCACGCCTTATTCTCTGCACCACGCCGCAAGTTACGGCGCACAATCACGGAGTTTAGTTAAATTGCGGGTAGCGTTACACCGTAGCGTGTCAATTTGTGACAGAACGCACACGCCGGCACTCTGTCAGACCGCCGCAATCGTAGTCCGACCAGCCGGAAATCGGGTCCAGGCAGGGGAATGGCTGCGGAAGATAACGGTGCCGTGATGACGGCACGGCCCAAGACAAGCCAGGTGTTTATCAGTCTGATGCAAAGTACCGGCGCAGATACTCGTCAAATCCGAAGGTATCCGCGGCTTCAACTTGTCGCTGCTTTTCGAGTGACATTTTCGCTTCGCTTTCGAACAGTTCCAGGCGCGCGCGATCCAGCTCGGTGATAGACCGGAAATAGTCGCGATGACTGAGCGCCATCGACATTGCAAATTCAAAAAAGCTGCTGTTCGCGGTTTCTAACTCAGCCAGTATGCGCGCCGACGGTGTGGCGTCGGGTTCATTGACCAGCGCACGCATTTCCGTGAGTGCCGCAACGTGGGCGTCGCCGCACTCAGCTTTGTCAAGCAATTCAGCAACCGCATCGACCCTGTCCAGAATTGCGTGCGCCCAGTCAACAAGCGAGATCTCCTCACCGTTTTGCAACAGTTTAAGATTCGGATCCCGGCCGCGCCGGGCGGTCAGTGCATGATTGAGTTTGCTTTCGTCAAGCCCCGCATCATCGAGCGGCCCGCTTTCCTCAAGCACGCAATAGACCAGGAACGCCTCGATAAAACGCATCGTGTTCTGATTAACGCCGCAAGGGTCAAAAATATTGATGTCGAGTGAACGGATCTCGACATATTCCACACCGCCCCGGCGTAATGCCGCGGTCGGCCGCTCACCGGTATTGGCCACACGTTTCGGTCGTACAGAACTGTAATACTCGTTCTCGATTTGCAGTTGGTTGGCGCTTAACTGCCGGTATTCTCCGTCAACCTTGACGCCAATCTTCTGATAAGCCGGCTCGGGTGTATGAATCGCCGCCGTCAGGTCACGTACATACTCGTCCAGGTTGTTAAGGCTGATATTGATTCGTGCCTGGGTCTGATTGCTGTAGCCGAGATCGCTCATTCTTAGCGACGTGCCAAAAGGTTCGTACCAGGTATTGCCATCTCTTAGCGGCATGTTCAGTTCCCTGTCACCGCTGAATGTTTTGCACAGCGCCGGAGACGCGCCAAACAGGTACAGCAGAATCCAGCCAAAGCGGCGAAAATTGCGCACCAGACCCATGTAACGATCCGATCGGAACACCTCTTCAGTGCGCGAATCGCCAAGCAATTCACGATAGAAAAGCCAAAACCCGGCGGGTAGCGAATAGTTGAAATGGACGCCCGCGATCGTCTGCATGTGTCGCCCGTAGCGATAGCCGAGTCCACGTCGATACACGGTTTTCATTTGGCCCACATTCGATGTGCCATAGAGCCCGAGCGGAATGTCGTCGTCGGCGGGAATTCGGCACGGCATACTGGCGGGCCACAACAACTCGTCGTCAAGCTTGCTGTAAGTGAATTGATGAATATCGCAGAGTGTGCGCAGTGACTCCCATGTGTGCGCAAACGCTGGTGTAACAAATTCAAGCAGGGCCTCGGAGAAGTCCGTCGTGATGTAGTTATTTGTCAGCGCGGAGCCTAGCGCCAGCGGGTGCTCGCGAGCCGATAGCCATCCGCTGCTATCCACCCTCAGGCACTCTTTCTCGATTCCCTTGCGACCGCCTGCCAGCACACTCGCCAGTAGGGACTGGTCCGCACCGGCTATGGCCGCTACTCGACGGTTATATGAGTTATTCACGCAGCAGTTTTACCATAAGATGCGCAAAACCGCGCCACGTCTGCCATAGCATTAATCTACAATGAGTCGCATGAGACCTGGAAAGTACCAGAAAGTACCTGCAACCGTCCTGTTAGTCGGTGCGTTGCTGCTGGCCGACTCGGCTCAGGCCTTTCGATGCAAAAGCAAACTGGTCACCGACGGTATGCACGAGCAGCAAGTGATTGCGATCTGCGGCAAGCCTACAACACGTCGCAACATTGGTGTTGCACAACGCAGCTACGAGTACGGCTGGATCCGGTCCGGATGGGGTGCTACAGGACTGCACCGCTTGCGTGGTCCTGCTTACCTGAGTGAGGAAGTCGTAGTCACGGAATTCACCTACAACTTCGGTCCGCGAAAGTTGATGAGAAGGCTGGTATTCGAAGGTGGAACCCTTGTATCGATCGAAACCATAGGCTATGGCTACAATGAAAAGTAGCCTGACTGGTCGTCTGCGCTGGCACTGACAATGGCGCCCAACAGCAGGTACTATGCGCGCTGCAGCGCAAATCCCTGCCAGGAGACAGAGTTATTATGAACGAATCCCGATCGAGACGATTGCGTGATAAATCCGGCGGTCCTGCGACGCTGGTCAGCGAAGGTTGCAGGATAATCGGGCAGATCAGCGGCGACGGCGATTTCCACCTGTCCGGTGAAGTAGAGGGCGACTGCGATCTGGAAGGAACCGTTACACTTGCAAAGAATGGCTATTGGCGCGGTATTATCCGGGCTGGCAACATCATTATTGCAGGCAGGGTCGACGGCGATATCATTGGCCACGGACGCATCGAAATTACCAACACGGCACGTATCAACGGGACTGTATCCGGCGAAGCCATTGCGGTTGCGGAAGGTGCGGTGGTTGAGGGCGTCATGAAAACTACCGGACCGGCCAAGCCATTGGAATTTGTCGAAAAGCGTTCGGATACTTGAGTCTGCCGAACCGTTCAACGCATGGCCATGGACTGAATTCCGCAACTGGCGTCAGGTCCGATGTTACACTGCTTGCACGGATCAGGCGCTTTTCGAGGCCGGAACGAGCCGCAAAAATAATTACAATAAACTTGCGGGATCAGCTCCTCTACGGCCCGACAGGACTCGGCAATTATGACCGGTAGCAAGGTACCCAGATACCTGTTTCTTGGCAGCATGCTTGGCGTCGCCGTGGCTGTTATCCTGTTCGCGATGTTTTACGCCCAGTATCGGTGGCTCGCGACCGGCGTAATTACCGATAGCACGGCTGATCACCTCATCTTCCTGCAGAACCGGTTCGCACAGCAGGCTCGCGACCAGACTCAATCGCTCGCGGACGAGCTGGCCGCAACATTTGACGCCAGCGACGTGAGCAGCGTGGATGTATTACTCGCACGCAAGCTTGCAGGCGGCGAAAATCTTGCCGGCGTCCGGTTTACCAGCAGCGAAGGTCTCAACCTGCAAAAGGGCGAGCTTGCCGACGGCGTCGATTTGGCGGATGAGGACTGGCAAGCAAATCTGTATATCACCACGACACAGGTTCAGTCCGGTGGTGAAGTTGTCGGCGAATTAACCGTTGCCTTCAACCTGGACAGGTTGCATGCGGAATCAGCCAACTTTGCTCTTGAATTGCAACAGAGCGAACTGGAACGACGACGAATCAGCTACGTATGGATTGGCCTTGGCACGCTGGCGACCCTGCTCGTTTGCGCCCTGATTGTTGCCGTGATTGTTCGTGACCAGACGCTCCGGATCCGGGCCCTTAAACGTCAGGCGGAGAAGTTGCGCGACGCCGACTTTGGTGAACCGTTGCCGGTTCCTCGCGACGACGAACTGGGCGAGCTTGCTGCAGTTTTCAATGCACTGCAGGACGAACTTAAAACGACGACAATAAGCCGCGACTATGTGGACAGTGTGCTGTCGGGCATGAACGATGCAATTATCATCACGACAAGTGATGGCACGATCAAGCGCATCAACAAGGCAACCACTCATTTGCTCGGTTACAAGGAGCAAGACCTGATCGGTGCATCTATCGATTTCGTAGTTGACTCCAGGAAAAGTGGCACGCTTGTCAACGACTCGAGCGCAGGGCTGCCTCGCGAGACTTTTTTCGAAAGTAACTCAGGCGAGTCCATTCCCGTTTCCTATACCTGCTCTGTACTGGACAGCACGGATTCAATATCCGGCGATCGAATCTATGCGGCTCAGAATACTACCGAGCGGCGGCGGGCCGAACAGCGCATACGCTATCTTGCTCGCATTGACGCATTGACGAAGATTCCCAACCGCATGCAGTTTCAGCATTTGCTGCAACGTGGCATAGCACGCGCGCGACGCAGTGACCGGTCGCTGGGGCTGATCTATATTGACATCGATCAATTCAAGGAAATCAATGACACTTTCGGTCACCTGGCTGGCGATACAACCCTCGAAACAGTCGCCGAACGGCTCAGCTCTGTGTTGCCATCGCGTTCTGTCATTGGCCGGCTTGCCGGCGACGAGTTTGCCGTTATCATTGACGGCGCTCGCCCGGATACGGCCGGCCTTAGTGACACGGACGAACTTGCGCAGGATTTGCTTGCCAAACTTGCGAATCCTTTTTTCGTACAGGGCCACGAAGTCTTCATGACGGCCAGCATGGGCATCGCATTTTATCCTCAGGATGCGCCCAATGTGATCGACCTCATTCGCAATGCCGATGCGGCCATGTACCACGCAAAGAAATCGGGCGGCAATATTCACACCTACTATAAGCCGCAAATGAACGAGGCTTCGGTTGAGCGCCTGATGACCAAGAGTAAGCTGAAACGTGCGTTCGAGCGAGACGAGTTGCTCGTACACTATCAGCCGAAATATAACCTCGCCACGGGTGAAGTATACGGAGCCGAGGCGCTGGTGCGCTGGGAGCTCCCTGAACGTGGGTTAATCCTTCCTTCGGATTTCATCCCGATTGCGGAAGAGACCAACCTGATAATCGAGATTGGTGAATGGGTACTTGACAAGGTCTGTGAAGACTTTCGATTGTGGCAACGATCGGTGTCGTCCCCGGGGCGCGTATCGGTAAATCTGTCGCTCAAACAACTGAAACAGCGAAATTTCAGTCAGCGTATCAGCGCGATAATGCGCAGCTATGAAGTATCTCCGACGTCGCTGGAATTAGAGATAACTGAAACGACACTGATGGAAAACCCGGAACGAACGATCAAGTTGCTGGACCAGCTCTACGCACTTGGATTGCATCTCGCAATCGATGACTTCGGCACCGGTTATTCATCACTCAGCGCCTTGCAACAATTTCCTATCAGCACGCTGAAAATCGACCAGTCCTTCGTCCGGCATTGCGCAACGAATGCAGACGACGCAACTCTGGTTGGCACGATTGTTCAGTTGGGTCGAAACATGCACATGGACGTCGTCGCGGAAGGCGTCGAGGAAACAGAGCAACTGGCCTTTTTGCAGTCCATCGATTGCACTTACGCGCAGGGACTTTTATTCGGAGATCCAATGAGTTCCGACAACTATCTGGAGTTGCTGCTAGCGCAGGTAGAAGGTACCGATACGCACCGGGCACTGTTTGCCTGAATGCCCCTGAACACCCCTGAACGCTTCCTGAACGCTTCCTGAACGCCCGGCATCAATTGAGTCTTCACTCGGTAGCGCATCGTGCTTAGAATAGGCAATCCACATTAACCCGGCCGCTAGCGGCCCCGACACAAGTAGAGTCCATGAAAAAATCAGCTGCTATTTCAACGTCACTTACCTTGTTCTTGGTTACATCGTTTGCGTTCGCGTGTGATTATCCCAAACGCGTGGACGTGCCGAATGGCGAGTCAGCGACTAAAGAAGACATGCTGGCCGGCCAAAAGTCCGTCAAGGAATACGTGGCAGCAATGGAAGAGTACCTGGCCTGCCTCGACCAGGAGGAGCAGGACGCGCTTGCATTGATGCCAGACATTACGGAAGAAGATCGCACGGGCCGTACCGAGACCTTAACCAAGAAGCACAATGCTGCCGTTGAAGAAATGGAAACGGTTGCGGCCAAATTCAATGAAGCGGTGCGAGCCTATAAAGCCAAGGCCGAATAGAGCTAAAGCCTGTCGATCTCTTGACGGAGATCAAATTTATTTTCTGTGACAATGCGCTCGAGGACCCTGATACGTTCCTCGAGCGCGGCGATTTGGGCTCCCGTCCGCTCGAGGTCCTCGTCCGATTTGGAGATCGCCCCGCGGGCTTTGAAATAGTTGCCCATGACAGCGGTGCCACACGCAATCGCAACAATACACACCACGTAGAACATTGTACTCATAGCTCACCCCTCTGTGGTTCGCGGCTCATTGTTGCTCGAGGTCCCGGAATTCCCGATCCAGTTGGTAGCGACTCGACGTGACATAGCGCTCGAGGCGCGCGAGGCGGCGATCCAGAGACTGAAAACGCCGGCGCATATCGCCCATCGCATTCGCCGGTGCAGAACGCAAGGTCTTCTTGAACGCGGGATCGTGATTGCCACCCTGAGTAGCGGTCGCACGCGCCGGCACCAGCATCACCGTTGCGATATAAGCGACCGTCGCGAGTAATGGATTAATGAAGAACCCGACCACCGCCAATAAGCGCGTCGCTTTGCGGTTGAAGCCAAAGTAATCAGCCAGGCCGGCACAAACGCCGCCCAACATCGCATCATCGCTGCTGCGTACAAATCGACGATCATCGCCCCTGGAATTCGTACTCATGAATGCCTCCAGTCCTTGTCGTGTCGCCGGCGCCAGAAGTCGTATTCATTGTCTCGTCCGGAATAAATCAGCGGCTTTTGCTTTATCAGCAGTGTCGCCCCGACATACAGCAGGATTGTTAACCAGCTAAACAACAGAAGGCTCACGACGGCCAGAATCCGGATCATGCCAAGATTCAGGTTAAAGCGGTCAGCCAGGCCTGCGCATACACCGAAAATCCAGCCATTCTCACGGTCGCGATAAAACCCGCGGAGAGGTCCTTGATCAATATTCCACGTACTTTGCGCCATGTCTATTTCCTCCCCTCCGGCAACTCATCTTCGAGTATTTTCTCCAGGGTTATCAGCCGATCCTCGAGGCGCTGCGAAAGCTCATGCAGGTCTTCGAGTAGCTGCTCGTCGTCGCCGGAAATTTCCCGGGTTTGCTTCCATTTGGTGACAAAGTGCAACACCAGAAACAGGGGCGCCAAAATTGTCAGAATCAGAATGACTGCAAGTGTGCCAACGGAACCCATGGTTTATTCAGCCTCCGCTTTGTGCTCACCTGTTACGCGTCGCTTGAGATCATCCAGTTCTTTCAGAATAGACTCCTCCGCCTCCAAATTCTGAAAAGCGCTATTCAGATCCTTGGGCAGGCCCATATCATAGGCCTCAATGCGCCCCTCGACATCGTCAATACGCCTCGTGTATTGCTCGAAACGAACCAGTGCGTCGTCAATCTTGTAATCGTAGATTTTCTTGCGGGCGGCGAGGCGACTATTGGCCGTCTTGTGTCGTGCCAGCAAGGACTTCTGCCGTGCCTTCGCATCCTCGAGTTTTGCCTCGAGCCTCGCGATGTCGTCGTTGAGCTTTGCAAGGCCTTCGTCAACGGCATGATAATCGCGTTTCAACGCCTCGACGGCCGCGGCAACGCGTGACTTTTCAATCAGCGCAGCCTTTGCCAGATCCTCACGGCCTTTGCGCAATGCTAGCTCTGCCTTGTCCGCCCAGCCAACGAGTTCCCGGTCGAGCGACTCAAGCTTGCGGTTCAGGTCTTTCTTGTCGGCGATCGATCGAGCTGCCGCCGAACGTACTTCGACCAGCGTGTCCTCCATTTCCTGGATCATCAGGCGGATGATCTTTTCCGGATCCTCTGCCTTATCGAGAATCGCGTTGATATTGGAGTTCACGATATCGGAAAATCTCGTGAATATGCCCATGAAGAAGTCCTCTGCGTATGTGGTGAAAGTCACTATGCACAATGCAGCTTCCATGCCAGACCCTTCGATAGCCCACTAACGCTTTGTTTATTAACCAGAAATTGATCAATCCGAGTATTTTCACAGGGTTCGACTGGCGGTTTACATTGCGAACTATTGGTTAATTCCACCATTTTCAGGGATAATTGACCGATGAGTCTTGAACCCAGCAAGCAGGCCATTATTGGCGAAGCACCGGTATTCCTCGAAATGCTGGAGCATGTATCTCGCGCCGCGCCGCTGTCGAAACCCGTGCTTGTGGTCGGGGAACGTGGCACCGGCAAGGAGTTGATCGCCTCGCGCCTGCACTATCTCTCAGGTCGCTGGGACGGCCCGTTTGTCAAAGTCAATTGTGCCGCATTGACTGAATCGATCCTGGAGTCGGAGCTTTTCGGCCACGAAGCCGGCGCATTTACCGGGGCATCGAAGACACATGTTGGCCATTTTGAGCGTGCCGATGGCGGCACACTGGTGCTCGATGAACTCGCAACCATCAGTCTTAGAATGCAGGAAAAAATACTGCGAGTAATTGAGTATGGTGAGATTCAACGGGTAGGTGGCAGCGAAACGCTGCGTGTTGATGTTCGCATCGTCGGGTCGACGAATGCCGATCTGCGATCGCTAACTGCCGAGAAGCGATTTCGCGAAGACCTGCTTGATCGCCTAGCCTTTGACGTAATTACGATACCGCCGTTGCGTGAGCGTGCGGAGGATATCCTGCCGCTTGCCCATGCCTTCGCTGTCAACATGTCGAGCGAACTCAAGCGCCCATTGTTTGCAGGTTTCGGATCGCGTGCCTCCTCCTCCCTGATACAACATCAGTGGCCTGGCAACGTCCGTGAACTTAAGAATGCAGTCGAACGCTCGGTGTACCGTTCTCCTGATGCGACGGAACTCATCACCGAAATTGCGTTCGACCCGTTTGATTCGCCCTTTGCCGTACCCGCCACTGAATCACGCAGCGAGGCGCGGCCCGGCAGGGAACGCCCGGTCCCCTTGTTGCCAACCAACCTGGTTGAGCGACTCGACGAGTTCGAAACGGAATTGCTGAATGCAGCGATGGAGCGTGCGCGATTCAACCAGAGGCTGGCGGCAGATTTGCTGGGCTTGAGTTACGACCAGCTGCGCGGCCGCCTGAAAAAGCACGACATCAGTCGCCAATGAAAGCATGGACAGCTGCTGCGCACGAAGCGTTCGCCGTTAATAGCTTTCGTCGCGATAGCGGCGCACATAGATTGCTGCAGTAACCAGCAGACCGCAGACAACAAGCCCGGCCCATAATGAAGGGCTGACAAGAAAACTGCTGATATCGAGCTGGTCACTCAGGCTTAGCGCCTGACTGCCTTCAGGCAGCGACAGCTGCCCGTTGATCTCAATATGTTTCAACTGCTCGAAATTAATAATCGGTGGTCGGAATGAGCGCACCCAGATTGCATCACCAATATAGCGGCTACCGATCAGCAATTTTTCGAGCAAGGGCAACACGATAATTGGCAGAAGTGCCAGCAGCAACGGGCTGCGCTTTGTAAACGCCGAGGCGAACAGGAACCAGCCGATCAGCGGCGAGAGCCACAAAGGTAATGCGAGTGCCAGGACAATCACCGCAAACCACGCGTCCGCAAGTGGTGCCGGAGCCCAGACCAGGTGGCTGGCATCACCTCCCTGGAACATGACCCAGACGCTCGTAATGGCCAGTAGCAACACTTGCGTCAGCATAACAGCAGCAACTGTCACAAAGGGAATGACAAACAGGGCCGTTATCAGCTTCGATACTACGGTTTCGGCATCAGTGATCGGGAGTGAACGCCAAAACAGGATGCTTTTGTCTTTGCGCTCCGTGTAAAGCGCGTCAAGACTGTAAAAAATCATCACAATCCAGGCGCCGATCGAAAAAATCGTCGCAACCACCGCGAGGACACCGCCGACCGCGGTCGCCCGATGTTGCTCATCGACACTTTGTGCACCAACGATTGCAATGTTTACCGCTTCGCCGTAGGCCGAAAACGATACCTGCCCCGTCAATGTCACGAGCAACACAATCAGGCCGATAACGAGTGGCGTAATATAGATCGCGGGATGTTCCCAGAGCTCGCGCCGGATCAATACTCGCTGGTGCCCTATCATCATGCGCGTGCTCCTTTGACCTTGGCGACGAACAGGTCTGCTACTGTCGGCGTATGCATTTCACCAAAGGGCTGCAGCCTGGTCCTGTCAACTCCCTCGAAGGTCAGGACCGACTTGCCGAACAGGCTACTTTCGGAGATTGGCCCGAGCTTACGAGCCGCGTCTGCATGACTGCCTGATGTTATTAGCTGTACAAAGCGATCCGCCAGGTCTTCCATGGGCGAATGCAACAGGATACGTCCCTGATCGATGAACATTATGTCCGTCAGCAGCTGTTCAATTTCCTCGACCTGGTGCGTGGTAATCAGGATAGTCCGTTCACCGTCGAAATAATCGCCTAACAGGTTGGCGTAGAACTCCTTGCGAAAAATAATATCGAGGCCAAGCGTGGGCTCGTCGAGGACCAGCAGTTTGGCATCAATCGACATGATGATCGCAAGATGTAGCTGTGTAATCATTCCTTTGGATAATTCCCGCACTTTGGCGGTTTTCCGAATCCTGGTTTCCGCGAGAAATTTGTTGACGCGCTCCCGAGAGAAACCGGGGTGTGTCGCGGCAACAAAATCGAGCAGCTGGTGAACCCGAATCCAGCGTGGCAGCACCGCAACATCGGCAATAAAACAAACGTCTTTCATCAATTGCCTGCGATCGCGGAAGGGGTCAATTCCGAGAACAAGTAATTCGCCATCGCAATCGGTAAGGCCCAGCACGGCCTTCAGCAATGTCGTCTTACCCGCTCCATTCGGACCAATCAGGCCGAGGATTCTGCCTTTTTCGATATCGAAGCTGACGTTGTCAACGGCACGCAGTTGACCGAAGGACTTGGAGACGTTTCTCGCGCTGACCAGGTTAGTCATCTTGTGCACCTGCGTTCCCGGTTTGCCCGGTTGCTTGCGGCAGTTCTTTCAGATCGAGGTCCAGCCGACTGATGGTTTCCAGCACGGCCGGCCATTCAATTTCAATGAAGCGCTTGCGCTCGTCCGTCAAGAGCTGCTTGCGCGCCCCTTCGTTGACGAACATGCCGCGGCCGCGCTTTTTCTCGACCAGGCCTTCATCAACCAGTTCCTGGTAGCCTTTCAGGACAGTCAGAGGGTTGAGCCGATATTCCGCGGCTACGTTTCGTACGGACGGCAATGCGTCCCCGTCTGACAGAACGCCCTCCAGGATCATGGCGACCACGCGATCACGCAGTTGCCGATAGATTGGTTGGTCTGCATTCCATTTAGGGTCCATATCCGTTTCCGTTGCTCGGCGGCGTCAGCCTGCGTCTGAATGTGTCCCAGACCGCAGAATCGCGATATTTGCCGGGTTTCTGGCCGCAACCGGCATCAGTGCAAATTTCCACGCGGACGCGCTTCGATTTCCGCCGTTGCAGAAGCCTGAGGCCCTTGCTGCAAGCTCTTGGAGGCCATGCCGGGTGCCCCGACCTGGCCCGCTATTAGCGCGAGCAGCATGAGTCCCATAATTGACAAGCCAATAAGCCGGCTGCGGTCCTGTTTCCGTGAAGTGTCCATGGTGTGTCTCGTCATGCGCGACCCGCCGTGCTGTGGCTGGCCTGTAGCGTCAGTGATGTGGTGTTGTAGTTAACTATAACACTTAAATCTCCACTTGCAAGTATTTCCTGCCGGCGAACCCGAACCGGGTCGGTAGTGCGTTTAATTTGAGCATGGTTAGCGCCAGAATACTCTTGCCTGCCCCGGCCGCACTTTGCACGCCAGCGGCTCTCGCCTATGCTCCGGCGATGGAGCAGGAAGCTATTGTCCAGGCACCCGTTTCACAGGTACCCAATGACGCGGCGCTGATGCGCCGCTATCGAGACGGCGACGCCGGCGCATTCGAGATGCTCTACCGGCGACACAACGATGCCCTGTATCGCTACCTGCTGAGGCTTTGCTTCGATCGCGACACGGCCGAAGACCTGTTTCAGGACGCGTGGGGCAAAGTCGTCAAAGCACGTAACAGCTACCAGCCCACTGCCGGTTTCAGGACCTTCCTGTTTCGCGTGGCACACAATTGCTTCATCGACTACCTGCGCCGTAACCGCCGACACCAGGCACAGGTTGAAATCGATCCGGACACGCAACCCGGCGACTCAAGTGATCCGGAAACTGAAACGGAGCAGGCACTCGCACGCCGCCGCCTCGAATTAGCATTGCGTACAATTCCGACGGAACAACGCGACGTCTTTTTGCTGCATGAAGAAGCGCATCTCAGTATTGAGCAAATTGCGACAGTGACAGGCGCAAAACCCGAAACCGTCAAGAGCCGCCTTCGCTATGCAGTGCGAAAATTACGCGCCGCAATTGGCGAACCCGGCGTGGAAAAGACGGTTGCAGCCGGGACCGAAACCGGCACCGCCATCGAGTCCGACACGAATTCTCCGGAGGGAGCTTAGATGAAGTTGTACGCCAACGAGCTGCCCGTCGAGGATGCGCGCGTGCGGGCCGTCTATCGCAGCGTCGCGACCGAGGAGGTGCCTGCGACGCTGAATGAGAACATTCTGCAGAAGGCGCGTGCAGCGGCAAGGCCTAGCGATGCTCGCTCGCTGCGCTGGTTCAGGCCGCTGGCCTGGGCAGCGAGCCTGGTACTGTGCGTCGCGGTTGTTATTGATACGTCGAAGATCGCCGACACTGCGGGTGACAGAGCAGCCGCATTGAAAGTGACCGATGCGCCTATCCTGCACGATGCAGCAACGATGGCAGACCTGCGTCGCGACCCCGGGCGGGACGGGGTAACCCCGGCAGCCTTGCCGGCGAACCCACCCCTCGAGTCAAACACCCATGACAGCGCCACCGCCGACAGTTTTTCCTGCAGCCCCGTTGAGCAGGCAACACCTCTTGCCTGGTACACATGCGTGCAGCGGCTCGAGTTGCGCGGCATGATGCAGTTGGCCGAGGAGCAAAAGCAGGCACTGCAACAGGCCTTTCCGGATTTCGAGCCGCCAGACGCAGCCCGATAGCAGCCTGTCGGACGTGGGCGATCGTAGCGACGGGAGCGGGAAACCCGGCGTGAAAGCCCGGTCGCTGCCGAAAGACCGCCGGCGATGTTAGAATCGCCCGCCCCGGGCAATTCCCGGATACAACAACATCTTCACTGCCACTCGGGCCTTGTATCGGGTTGGTGCACTTCACGTTACAACAGGAATAAATCATGAAATCACCTGTACGCGTCACTATCACTGGCGCTGCCGGCCAGATCGGCTACCAGCTTGCCTTTCGCATCGCATCCGGGCAGATGCTCGGCAGTAACCAGCCGGTTATCTTGCAGCTGCTCGAGATTCCACCCGCACTACCCGCCCTTAAAGGGGTTGTCATGGAACTCGACGATTGTGCATTCGTTACGCTGGCCGGTATCGTGGCTACCGACGATCCGAATGTGGCTTTCAAAGACAGCGACTACGCCCTGCTGGTTGGCGCGAGGCCGCGCGGACCAGGCATGGAACGCAAGGACTTGCTGCAGGCCAACGCGGCAATTTTTTCCGTGCAGGGCAAGGCGATGAACGAACACGCGAGTCGCGATATCCGGGTTCTGGTCGTCGGTAACCCGGCGAACACGAATGCGTTGATTGCCAGCAGCAACGCACCGGATCTCGAGCCGCGTAATTTCACAGCCATGACACGTCTCGACCACAATCGTGCATTGGCACAGCTGGCGGCAAAAACAAAAACGCACGTGAATGACATTTGTTGCATGACGATCTGGGGCAATCATTCCGCAACGCAGTACCCGGATATCAGCCATGCCACCGTGAATGGCAAGAGCGCCACAAAGCTGGTTGATCGCGCATGGCTTGCGGAAACCTTTATTCCTGTGGTGCAGCAACGTGGTGCTGCCATTATCGAGGCGCGAGGCGCATCGTCGGCGGCATCAGCCGCATCGGCTGCGATCGATCATATGCGTGACTGGGCACTGGGCACTGCGGACAACAACTGGGTCAGCATGGCCGTCCCGGCAGATGGCAGCTATGGTATCGAAGCAGGTATCATGTATTCATTCCCGGTACGCTGCAAAAACGGCGCCTATGAAATTATCCAGGGCCTCAGCATCGATGACTTCAGTCAGCAACGCATGGAATTGACCGAAAAAGAGTTGCGCGAGGAGCGCGCAGCCATCGCCGACCTGCTGTAGGGCCTGCTAGCACGTCCCCGTCCCCCGACCAGGAGTTTTATCTTGTCCAGTCTCGCCGCTTCCCTGTTCTGGCTGCTGCTGTTTCTCGGCGGCGGGTTGTATCTCGCCTATCGGCGTGTCGGACTGTTCCAGGCAACGGTGGCGACGGGCGCAGCGCTGGTGGCTTATACCCTGTTCGGTGATGGTGCCTGGTGGTGGATATTGCTGCTCTGGATCGCATTCGGGCTCATGGTTGTGCTCAATATGATCGAGCTGCGCCGCGAGAAACTTACCAAACCACTGCTGAAAGTCTATCGCACAATGCTGCCGTCGATGTCCGACACAGAGCGCGAGGCGCTCGAGGCAGGTAACGTCTGGTGGGACGGCGAACTGTTTTCGGGCATGCCGAACTGGGACCGGCTGATGTCGTTTCCGGCACCGCAACTCTCGGACGAGGAACAGGCCTTTGTCGATGGCCCCTGCGACGAGTTGTGCCGCATGCTCGACGAATGGGACATCGGTCATGAGCTCGCGGATATGCCGAAACCCGTCTGGGACTTCATCATCAGCAAGCGTTTCTTCGCGATGATCATTCCGAAACAGTATGGCGGCCTCGGTTTTTCTGCGTATGCGAATGCCACCGTCATTCAGAAACTGGCCAGCCGTAGCGCAACCGCTTCGTCAACGGTTGGTGTGCCCAATTCGCTCGGGCCCGCAGAGCTATTGCTGCACTACGGCACCGACGAACAGAAGGACCGCTATCTGCCAGGACTCGCCGATGGCAGCGAAATTCCCTGTTTTGCACTAACCTCGCCGCAAGCGGGTTCCGATGCGGCCGCGCTGATTGACACGGGGGTAATCTGCAAAGGGGAATGGCAGGGTGAGACGATCACCGGTATACGTCTGAACTGGAATAAGCGCTACATAACACTCGCGCCGGTTGCGACAGTACTCGGGCTCGCGTTCAAACTGTATGACCCGGATCACCTGATCGGGGACCGGGATGAATACGGTATCACTGCGGCCCTGATACCCACAGACACAGCCGGCGTCGAAACCGGCCGCCGGCACCATCCGTTGACGATTTCGTTCCAGAACGGCCCGACGCGGGGCAAAGACGTATTCGTCCCGCTCGATTACATCATCGGTGGCCCCGAAATGGCTGGCAAAGGCTGGAAAATGCTGGTGGAGCTGTTGTCCGTCGGCCGGGCAATCACGCTGCCGTCGAGTGCTGCGGGAGGCGGCCAGGCGGCCGCCTATGCGACCGGCGCGTACGCACGTATTCGCAAGCAGTTCAATATCCAGATCGCAAAATTTGAAGGCGTTGGCGAGGCACTGGCTCGTATCGCCGGCCATACGTACACGATGAATGCCGCGGTTTCCGTAACGTCGGGTGCCATTGTCCAGGGCGAAAAGCCCGCCGTTCCGTCGGCCATCCTCAAGTACCACTGCACGGAACTGGGTCGCAAGGTCGTTAACGATGCGATGGACGTGCACGGTGGCAAAGCCATCATGATGGGCCCGAAAAATTATCTCGCGCGCGGCTACATGGCCGCACCAATTGCTATCACGGTCGAAGGTGCGAACATTCTGACGCGCAGCCTGATCATTTACGGGCAGGGCGCAATCCGTTGCCATCCATTTGTTTTGCGAGAGTTGCAGGCCGCCGCAGACGATGTCGAAGAACGCGGCCTGGTCGAGTTCGACGATGCACTGTTCGGGCACATCGGCTACGCAATCAGCAATGTCGCACGTTCATTTGTGCTCGCCATGACGCATGCCAAATTCAGCCGCGTACCTCTGAATACGCCGACCCGGCGTTATTACCAGAACATCAATCGCTACAGTGCGGCATTTGCTCTCGCCTCGGACTTTGCCATGCTGACGCTCGGCGGCGAGTTGAAAAAGCGCGAGCTGTTGTCCGCACGCCTCGGCGACGTTTTGAGCAGCATGTACCTCGCTTCCTGCGTGCTAAAGCACTTCGAAAACCAGGGTCGACGTGCGTCGGACCTGCCACTGGTTGAATGGTCGGTTCGCACATTGATGTACGAAGCGCAGGAGTCGTTGCACGCGTTTCTGCGCAATTTGCCGAATCGCTGGGTGGCAGCAATGCTGCGACTGTTCATTTTCCCGCGTGGGCGTACCTACTCTGCGCCGGCCGATGAGTTGGGCGAAAAAATCGTCGATCTCATCACGGGTTCCGGCGAAGCTCGCGATCGACTGTGTCAAAACGCCTATACGACGCTCGAACCCGGTAATCCGCTTGGGCTGTTACAGGAAGCGCTGCTCCTCGCAGAACAGAATGAAACCCTGGAAAAGCGTTTGCGCGAAGCCCAGAAAGAAGGCCTGATCAAGTCCGGGTACCTCGGTACCCAGATCGACGAAGCACTGACTGCCACAGTGATCAGCGCCGCCGAAGCCAGCGCTTTGCGGGAATACCACGACAAGGTATCCGCGCTGCTCGCCGTCGATGACTTTGCGCCCGAGGAACTTGGGCGCACAGGGAAACCGAAGAAAAGTGCAACAACAACCCGGAAAGCCACAAAACGCAAAGCCGTGCCGCGGGATAAAACGGCAACGTCGGCAGACAAGCAGGGGGCTTCGCCCGATGCCAGCAAGTCCTCCAGTTAGCCTGGAGTAACTGGCTGATGGATGAGTCGCCGGAGCTTGGGTCCTGTCTGAACTGTGGCGCGAGCCTCATGGGGCAGTACTGCGGCAATTGCGGGCAACGCGCGACGAGTCGCCTGATCAGCATCTGGGAATTATTGCGGGACGCATTCGGCGACCTGCTGGAACTGGATTCACGCCTGTGGCGTACTTTATTCCCGTTACTGCTGCGTCCTGGCAAACTGACCGAGGATTATCTCAAGGGCCGTCGCGCCCGGTACATGCCCCCGTTCCGCATGTACCTGGTCTTCAGCTTGATATTTTTCCTGGTCGCATTCTTTGATCCGCACAATGACTTCGCCATTTTCTATGAGGACGGCGACAAGCAGACCGCACCGGCCATCAACGAAATCGATCCGGAAAAGCTGCGCGACGAGCGTCAACAGAGTCAGGCCGAACTGCGTGCCGCACTCGATGAACTGATCGCAGAAGGTGTGATCGACGAATCGATTGTCGGCGCCGGCAAACTGATTGATACGGGTGAGCAGCCAGTAGCGGAAACGCGGGCGCCCACAACGCCAGGTCGTGACCAGGTGCAGGCTGAATCGAACTCGGACAATGAGTCCCAGGCTGCAGCGCTTGCCAAAGAGCAAGCAAGCGGCTCAGCCAACGATGCGAATGAGTTTGCCGCCACAATAGGGGATGAACTCGGCTTCAATTGCGAGGCCGGCTCCTTATCACTCGGCAACGCGCCGGGCTGGGTGCAGAAGCGCCTGACACCGGAGCGCATCAAGAGGCTTTGTCGGCGCTGGGAGGTGGAAGGTTCCGAGGGATTGCTTGGGGCGATGATCGACAAGGTGCCGGCCGCATTGATCCTGCTGTTGCCGTTCATGGCACTGGTGCTAAAAATCCTCTATCCGCTGTCGCGACGGTATTATGTCGAACACCTGTTGTTTCTCGTGCACTACCATGCATTCTTTTTCCTGTTGCTCACCCTGCAAATCCTGTGGATGCGCATGGTCCAGCTGCTGGGCATTGCTGAGGCAGTTGCGACGCTGCCCTTGGTTGCCACGTCTTTTTACATACCCGTGTACCTGTTCATGGCGATGCGCCGGGTCTATGGGCAGGGCCGCTTCCTGACCTTCCTCAAATTCAGCTTCCTGACGATCATTTACCTGCTGGGATTGTCGTTGGTACTCCTCGGCGCACTGTTCCTGGCCGCGTTTGCGATATGAGTTGTGAGACCGGCGCACGAACAAAAACAGCGACTTTGCGCTGGTTTGCAAATAAGTAGTTGAGAGACATGCGTGAGACCACTAAAATTCCCGGGCCTGACCTGCCCGGACCACGAATAAAAACTGTGCACAGAAAACCCATCGGAATCAGCGGCCTCGCCGCCTATGTACCGCCTTATCGAGTCTGGCTCGAGGATTGGTGCAGCTGGACGAATAACCACTGGCCCAAGATCCGCGAGGTCGTGGGGCGCAGTTTCCGTGTGCGCGGCCCGGACCAGAGCGTTTACACGTTGGCTGCGACCGCTGTACTGCGTCTGATCGACCAGTACGACGTTGACCCCCGGCGGGTCAAATTCCTGGGGCTCGGCACAGAATCCAGTACTGATAATTCAGCCGGCGCAATTATCGTCAAAGGCATGGTCGATCGGGCACTCGTGAGCCGCGGCAAGCCGCCGATTTCCCGTAGCTGCGAAGTGCCGGAATTCAAACATGCCTGCCTCGGCGGAGTGTATGGCATGAAGGGTGCTATCAGGCAGTTGGCGCTTGATGGTGCCGGCAGCCAGGCAATCGTCGTCTGCGCCGACATCGCCGAATATGCCAGGGGGTCCAGCGGCGAACCAACCCAGGGCGCCGGCGCCGTTGCCATGCTGCTGGAGGAAAACCCGACGCTCGTGACCGTCGACCTGGTGGGCTCCGGGTCCGCGGCCGACTATCGCATCATGGATTTTCGCAAACCCATGTTGCGCTTTTGCGGCCAGGATCGTTCAGAGTCGCACCAGGTGCAGGATTACCCGGTATTCAACGGTAAATATTCGACAACCTGCTATATCGACGAAACCTTGCATGCCATGAGCGACATGTACGAGAAACGCGCGCTCAACGCTATTGAATACCTGCGCTCCTTGCGAACCTTGTTCATGCATCGACCGTACCGCCGCATGCCGGAAACCGGCTTCTCCGTTTCCTACCTGTTCGCGCTCAGCAGGGGTGGCGCTGCCGATCGTGCCGAACTTGCATCCTACTGCTACGAGTCAGGCGTGGATCCGCACGCGGTCCGCGCTGAAATGCTGGGCGAGCCGGCGGTTGCAAGTTTCGCCAATGCCGAAAGCCTGAATTTTGAAGCGTACCCCCTGACCATGGCTGTGTTGCGCGCGTTTCGTGCATCACGTCATTACCGGCGTGAAATTCTCGACAAACTGGCACTCGGCAGCGACACGATGCTCGATCTCGGCAACCTGTATACGGCTGCATTGCCGGCCTGGCTGGCGGCAGGTTTCGAACAGGCGCTCGATGAAAATTCGCTGACGGCCGGCGAAGAAATCCTGACCCTCGGCTACGGCAGTGGCGATGCGGCCGAGGTCATTCCGTTTTTCATGGCCGATAACTGGCGCGAGGCGGCAGCCGCGATCGGCTTCAGCGACGCGATGTCCCTGACTGTCGATCTCAACGAAGCCCAATACCACGCATTGCACGATGGCCGGCGCGTCACAGGGCTCGATTATGTACCGCGCAACGAGTTCATCATTGACCGGGTCGGCCAGAGCAACGACCGGCATTTCGCCGATCTGGGAATCGAATACTACCGCTACGTCAGCTAGTGTCCCGGGCTCAGATACTCATCCAGCATGCCGGCATGCTCGCCGCGCAGCGTTTGCCATTCCATTTTGAACCACGGTGTGAATTCATCCGGCCGTAGCAGCAGAGCCTGCTCGACCTCCACCGCATTCAGATACGCCAGCGCGTCAATTTCGTTTTCATTTGCGCGCACATCACCGGTCACTTTGCCGAGGTAAACATGGCAAAGCTCATGCTCCGCACCCAGAGCACCAAAGTCAGCCTGGTATTCGAATTTGTAAACAAAGCGGAGCTCGCTGCTGATATTCAGTTCATCGCGCAACCGGCGCCGGGTTGCAACTTGCATGGTTTCGCCACGACGTGGATGACTGCAGCAACTGTTGGACCAATAGCCCGGCCACAGGCGCTTGCCGCGCGCGCGCCGCTGTAGCAACAGCCGGCCCTGGTTGTCAAACAGGAACACGGAAAACGCGCGATGCAGAATGCCGCCGCCGTTGTGACACTCGGATTTTGCGAGGTAACCGATCTCACGGTCCTGGCTATCGACGAGGATTAATTCTTCGGCTTCGGATGACACAATTTTATGTGGGCTAGCCAAGGGCCTGCTCTCCGGTAACGTCTATCGTTCTGTAGCCTGCATCACGCAGTGCAGCAGCAACAATCCCGACCTTGCCAGGACACAAAGCCACGATCGAGCCCCCGCCGCCAGCGCCTGTCAGTTTTGCTCCAACGGCGCCCGCCTGTCTCGCCACGGCGACCATTTGCTCGAGTTCAGGCGTGGAAACCTCAATCGCATTCAGGAGTCCGTGGCAAATATTCATACAGCTGCCAAGTTGGCGGTAGTCACCGGCCATCAGTGCCTCCGTCCCCGCCAGGCACAATGAATCCATCTCGCTGAACAGTCTTTCATAGGCGCTCGAACTACGGTCCTTGCGCGACCGTACCGCCGCGACCTGCTGCCTCGTTTGTCCCGCACCCAGGCCGTAGGCCACGACCAATGGCGGCGCTTCGGGTAGCTCGAGCGTTTTGATTTCAGTTGTTTTATCGCGCCGATAAAGAATCGGTTGTGCGTAGCAGGCCAGCGTATTGTCCACGCCCGACGGTGTGCCGTGCGCAAGCTTTTCACACTCGAACGCAATCTCGTTGATACGCGCATCGCCGCAGCACAAATCATAGGCATTCGCCAAGGCCCTGGCTATCGCCACTGCCATTGCGGCCGATGACCCCAGTCCCATTGCACGGGGCAAATGCGTATCAATATGAATCGAGAAATCCTTTTCCCGAATGTCCAGCGCCTTCGCGATCAGCTTGACGGCTGTAGCCAGGCCCGAACCCTGTTCATCACCAAGCGTTTCCTGCACATTCCAGGCGGGGATCGCGATGCTGCATCGGCCATCGCGCACGACACTCGCGCGGACCGCATTCGGGATGGGCACAGCCAGTGCGTGCCGGCCGTAAACCACCGCGTGCTCGCCAAGCAAGATTATCTTGCCCGCCGCCGTTTCCCCGCCGGCAGGTTGCAGTTCTGCCCGCATGAGCTCACGGGCTTTCCATTCTTTTACCTCACCGCTCAGGGCGAGTTCCGCAGCGATCGATTCAATACGATGTGCCGGAGCGCCAGCAGCCTGTGCAATGCCGCGCGCATGCAATCGCATATGGCCAGCCTGTATACCGGTGCCCGCAAGCGCGCGTAACGCGGCAAAGTTCTGCGCGAGACCAACCGCAGCCATCAGCTCCGCCAGTTCCCTCGCAGACCCGGCGCCGGTCATTTTCAGGCACAGGGCAGCCAGCGGATTGCTTGCCAGCGTCCCGCCGACAATGCCTGGTTTCAATGGCGCTGTCAGCTCCCCCGCAAGATCGCCGCTTGCCGTAACCGACCATTTGCACAATGACGAATAGCGGCCACCAAGCCCCGCGAAGGCGTGCGCACCTGCCTCGATCGCACGCCAGTCATTACCTGTGGCGATAGCGAGCGCGTCGATTCCATTCATGATGCCTTTGTTATGGGTCGCGGCCCGGTATGGATCGGCGTTCGCAATTTCATTGGCCAGCACGATACCGTCGCGTATGCGATGCGCTTCGGTCTCGTTACTGCCGAGATCCTGCAAGCAAAAAATTGCAGTTGCGGAAACGAGTGACCGGTCGGCAAGGTTCGAGAGAATCCTGAGCGCTATCGTGCCGCCGCACAATCTGCCGATCGCCGGCGCCAGCAATTCACACAGACTATTGACGAGGTTGGCGCCCATAGCGTCGCAGGTATCGACCAGCACATGCACGACGAGCACCGTTTGCGCCGACGCCAGTTCCAGCTGGCGCACTTCGATGGACCTCACACCACCGCCACGAGCAACGAGCGCAGGTACGGAACGATTCGCAAGTTCCAGCAGTTGCTCGCTTGCCTGCACGATACGCTCCCGTGCCGCGTCTGCATCATCGATACCGGCAACGTGGATCTGACCGATGAGCAAGGACTCCGCCGCTACTACCTTGAACC
Organism: Proteobacteria bacterium UBA1844; assembly: GCA_002338615.1. Classification (GTDB taxonomy): domain Bacteria; phylum Pseudomonadota; class Gammaproteobacteria; order Steroidobacterales; family Woeseiaceae; genus UBA1847. The sequence goes on from DDIS01000044.1 coordinate 25,464, forward strand.
CGCCGCTCGCGCGAGCCAGGCTCGCTGCGGCACTCAAAGCGGCCACGATGGACGGCTCTTCGACGACCAGCGGCGCAATACACTCGCGGCCGTTGACAATAAAATTCGGTGCGATCGCGAGCGGCAGTGCGAACGTCCCGATCACGTTCTCAATCATTTTGTCTGCAGCCTGCACCGACAGAACCGGCCGGCCGGCAGACAGGTTCAGCGCGTCGGTTCGGCTCAGGAAACCCCGTTGTTCGAGCACCGCGATACGCTCGGTCACCGACAGGCGATACAGTCCCGGGATTCTCGAGTCATTCATGCATGCTATCCACGCGCGAAGCACCCAGCTGGTCGATGCCGAGATGCAACGCCTTGAAGCCGCGCGAGGCCGCCAGTTGCACAAACCTGTCCATCGCCAACTCATCCATGCCAAGCGCCACGCCGATATCGCCTCCGCCTGCGCCACAGGGTTTATAAAATACGCCGCTCCGGACTGCCGCGCCTGCGAGCTCGCTGTGGCCCGCGGCATATACGCCGAGCTTGTGGTCTCGGTCGAATTGTCGCAACACCCGGCCATAGCGTTCGGCCTCATCCAGCAACAGCAGAGCGTCGCCGTCGCTCCAGCAATCCGAGATTGCCAACGCCGCTTTTCCAAGCTCTCTGATACTTGCAGGCTTTGGACTTTCATCGAGCCGTGCAAGCTTGTCGATAGTACTCGCGGGTACACCACTCCATAGCACACGAAACAGCAGCCCTGCCGGCCATTCCAGCGCCTCGGGTGCGCGGGTGTCGACCTGGTAGCGTATCAAGCCGCCCACAACGCTTGTTGCGACATCAACACCGCTGCCCCGCCCGCCCTGAAAATTACGATGTGCGGTAATACTCAAATCGAGCAACGCGGACCGGTCGAGACGTTCCCCGCCAAGCAATATGCACAACGCGGCCGCCAGCGCCGCGCTCGAACCAAGGCCCAGCTTGGCAGGCGCTCTGCCGGGCGCAGGCCGGCTGTAAAACGAGCCCGTGTCCTGCATGACCGGATGGCGTGCCCCGTCGAACCGCAGCACATCGTAAACGTGCTCGAGTAATCTCTGGTCGAGCCCGGCATGAATTATTCCGGCCGTCGACTGAATGCTGGCAACGGCGCGTCGATTCACCGCCATTGCAATTGCGGGCGCACCGCGCAATACCGCGTATTCGCCGAACAGGATGAGCTTGCCAGGGGCACTGGCGCTTTGCGCTAACACGCAGCACCGACCAGTGCTGCACCGTGTCCGAGACCAGCAGACAGCACTTGCTGCACACCGTCGGTTTCTTGCAGCGCGAGCTGCACGCGACTTGCTGCTTGCGGCGTACACACGGCCTTGACCTGCGGACCCGCGTCGATGGTAAAAAAAACCTCTACGCCCTCGTTTTGCAGTGTGCGCACGGTCTCGAGACATTTAAGGGTCGCCGGGTTCCAGAAAATTATCGGCGGCCGGGCAGTCCACATCACCGAATGCATTTTCAGACAATTGTGTTCGGCAATTTTGCCCAAAGCACCGAAGTCACGCGCAAGGATCGCTGCGCGCGCTGCGGCGAGATCGCCAGGCTGCTCGTCGACCCAGAGCCCGTAAAACGGCGAAGTCGTGCGGCTGCGTTCCATCGCTTCGCTGGAACCCACAGCCTTGGCCCCCGTTGCCGTGATCGCGATAACGACCGAGAGCGGCCAGTCTTGCGGCTCGATCAGCGTTCTGACCGAGACGTCGTCCGCGGCATTCTCGAGTTCCGCGAAGCCACCGTAAAGCGACCGCGCAGCCGAGCCTGAGGCGCGTCCTGCAAGGCTCGCAAGCGTCGCCGTGGGCTCCTGCCTGCCGCTGGCC
>DDIS01000093.1 GCA_002338615.1 Proteobacteria bacterium UBA1844
CCAGGCGACGCTCGCCAGCGCGCCGCGCCGCGCTGACTGGTTCGGGCCGGCGATGCGTTTCACGTCAGGCGCCTTGTCGGATTCGTTGAAGTCGGCGTCGTTACTGTCCTTGTCACGACCCACGTCGTCGGTTTCGCTCATTGCTCTGTTTCCGGGTTACGTTGGACGGGTGGCAGAATTCGCCGTGGCTGCGAGGCAGTCAACGATATCATTCAAGCGCGGTCCGGCGCACAACACTGCCGGACTGTCCGGGAATTGGCTCAGCACTTCTTTTAACACACGGGACGCTGGCGTCACCACCAGCGTATGGCCAAGCTGCGACCTGCCGAGCGGCGATAGCAGCAGCTTCAGGCACTCCAGGGATTGCACGCTCATGAGCACGATGGCGGCAATCTCGCCCGCATGCCAGCGCGTTTCCAGATCATTGACGACTTCAGCCGAATGCTCGGGCAGGCGCCGTTCATAGGTTGTCAGGTATTCAACTTTGGCGCCACGTGCGCGTAATTCATTGGCGAGCCGTTCGCGACCCCCATTGCCGCGAATGATGCGGATGGTTTTGCCCTGCACATCAGCGAATGCCGGCTCGGCGAGTAAATGTTCACTGTCAAAACCTGTTGTCGGACAAATATCGACTGCATGTCCCGCGCCGACGATCTCGGCGGCCGTCGTCGGCCCGATCGCGGCGAGCTGGCCTTCTGCGTAAGCAATGCCAGAGGCGACGGCGTTACGACTGACAAAAACTGTTATATCCGCCGCTCCGAGCGCGTTGACGTCGCGCAGAATATCGTGTTCGTCACGTAGCACAATTTCCATGCTCGGAAAAACAAACGCCGTGCCACCACGCTGTTCAATCGCGTTGGCGAGTTCCAGCGATTGTGCGAGCGGTCGCGTCAGCAGCACGCCATAGCCGGGTGGGAATTGCTCAGGCATGTTCTGCCTGTACGAGCATCGCATCTGCTCTATCGAGCAGATCGCGTGCGCCTTTGCCGAGCATTCGATCAGCGAGGCGGCGCCCCAGGTCCGCGGCCTTGCTCGCGTCGCCGCACAGCGCGTCACGCAGGACTTCACTGCCATCCGGCAATGCAACCAGCGCAGTGATCGTGAGTTCCTTACCCGACAGGCGCGCGTAAGCGGCGACCGGCGACTGACAATTGGCGCCAAATGCATACGCAATAGCGCGCTCTGCACATGTAGTTCGTTCTGTGTTCGCATGATTGAGCGACGCAACAATATTGATAAGTTCATGGTTGCTGGAGAGGCATTCGATACCAAGGACGCCCTGTGCCGCCGCGGGCAGGATCTCCTCGGGCGTGAACTGTTGCGAAATGTGGTGGCCGAGCCCGAGCCGCTCGAGCCCCGCGGCCGCCAACATGATTGCGTCGAATTCACCTTCCTCAAGTTTGGCGAGCCGGGTATTGATATTGCCGCGCACAGCGTCGACCCTAAGGTCCGGGCGCAGACGCTTCAGCTGCGCCTGCCGTCTGAGGCTCGAACTGCCGACGCGTGCTCCCGGATCCAGTGCCTCAAGACGCATGCCACGTCGCCCGACCAGCGCATCAGCGCTATTGGCACGTTCGAGTACCGCCGCGATGACAAACCCTGGCGGGATTTCGGCGGGCACGTCTTTCATCGAATGGACGGCGATATCCGCAGCACCTTCCTGCATCGCAATTTCCAGTTCCTTGATGAACAGGCCTTTGCCACCGAGCTTTTGCAGGCTGCGATCGAGTATTTCATCACCGCGGGTTGACATTGGAACGATTTCGATCTGGTCGACCCTGTCCAATTGCTTAAGACGTGCCCCAACGTGTTCCGCCTGCCAGAGTGCCAGCGCGCTTTTGCGTGTTGCAATTCGAATATTCAAAAAAGTATCAACCTCCTTTCAGTCGACGGCGGACTTCCGCAACATGCCGGCGAGAGATTATCAACTCTTTATCCTCGCGATGCGAGCCGTCGCGCAACACGACTGACAGTGCGCCATCCGGCGTCTTTTGCAAGCATTCAATCTTGTCGACCGCGACCAGCGCGCTACGGTGAATACGAACAAATTCGTCGGTGAACTCCTGTTCAAGGGCTTTCAGTGAATCGTCGATAAGGCTGACGCCGTCATTATGATGCACGGCTACATACTTCTGATCTGCGTGAAAAAAATTGATCTCTGAAATAGCAACCAGCGTAATTTTTTCGCGGGTGGTTGCGCAAACATGGTTACGTTTGGGTGAGACACCGGACGCGTTGGCCAGATCCGCGAATGCCGAGGCACGCAATTTCGAGGCCTGCTCAAGTGCAATCTTCAGACGTGCAACACGTACCGGTTTCAATACATAGCCAATAGCGCGCGCATCAAACGCGTCCATCGCGTACTCGTCGTAGGCGGTTGCAAAGACAATTGCCGGCGGATCCGGCAGCCGATTCATGTGGTGCGCGGTTTCAATCCCATTCATGCCGGGCATACGAATATCGAGCAACACAATGTCCGGCTGCAGCTCAGCGGCCTTGCCGAGCGCGTCTTTGCCATTGCCTGCCATTCCGGCGAGCGTAAAGCCATCGAGCTCTTCGAGCAGTTGTTGCAGGCGTTCGCGTGCCGGTGCCTCATCATCGACGATGAGGACCTTCATGCGACTTTTCCGTCCACGGGAAAACGCAGGCGCACCGTGTAGGTATTGTTACCCGTGAGGACTTCGACCTCAGCGCGCTTGCCATAAGCCAGCTCGTAGCGCTGACGAATGTTCGACAGTGCCATCTTGTTGCCGTCTTTTTTCCGGCTCGCCCCGGCAGCAACCGGATTCGAGATATCTATACAGAGATAGTCGCCATCGCGTTTGCCCGTCACCGTTACCCGTCCGCCTTCCGGCAGCAGTTCGATGCCGTGGTAGATGGCGTTTTCGAGTAGCGGCTGGATCGACAAGCTGGGTATCAACGCACGCATCGGCAACTCGTCGATGTCCCAGCGGATCTCAAGGCGCTCGCCAAGCCGCAGTTTCTCGATCCTCTGGTAAATCGCGGCGAGCTCGAACTCCTGCTTGAGGCTGGTTTTGTTCTCAGCGCTTCCCAAATTCGCGCGCAACAGATCGGATAAGTCCTCAACCGCCTCTTCAGCCTGGCGAGGGTTGCTGCGCGTGAGCGCTGCGATGGTATTCATGCTGTTGAACAGGAAGTGCGGTCGAATGAGTGCCTGCAACGCACTGATACGGGATTGTGCTTCAAGCAGAATGCTGCGACGCCACTCACTGGATACGTACAGGTAGCGCATGGCAAGGGCGATAACGATAGCACCGATCGCAAAGGTGCGGCCCACAAAAACGAAGTGACCACTTTCTATATAAACAAGGTCGCGAAACAGGCGGGTCAGTTGCCAGGCAAGCTCGGCCAGCACCAGGCACAGCAGCAATAGCACAAAGAAACTGACGACAAATGCGCGGGTCTTGCCGGCACCTTCGAGTCGTGAGCGCAACTGGCACATGATCGCAGAGCCAAGCAGCGCGAACCACATGACGAACAGTGAGTTCTTGTACAGGCTGACAAAAAAGCTATCGGCTGCGTGTGAAGCCAGAGTCAGAACGATCGCGACAAGCTCGGCGAGCAACACGACGATGAACACGGTGCTGGTTGCGCAGAAATCAGGCAGGTATGCGTGTGATCCTGTGGTCCTGGTTTCTGAATGTTCGACCAAGGACATGGCTCCCGGGAAATTATGGGCCGCATTGTAACGCGTCGGAACGATGAATAGTCCGGACCAGAAGCGCCGGACGCCGCGGCCTGACCGCCGTGCAACGACGATACGTGAAATTACCCGCGGCGAAACCGGGTGTAGTGGGGCTACTTGCAGGTTTGTGCTATTTGCTCAGCAACCTTGTTGCGCGCTTCGTCAATTTCGGCATCATCAAGGTATTCGCGCTCACCGGCCTCATCTTCGCGGTAAAGGCGACGGGAGTTCATGTAGCTTTCAAGCTGGTCGCGAAGTTTCTGGCACTGCAATTCCTGTTGCTTCGCGTGCGCAGCGCGCTGGGCGCGGGTCATGGTCTCGGGCTGTGGTTCCTCGACGGTATCCTGCCCGGAACTGCTGTTCCTGCTGCGGGCCTGCGTTTGCGAAGGTGTGCTCGGCCGCGAAGAAATTGCCATGACTTCCTCGCCGGGTACGCCGCTCGGGCGGTCGACGTAATGCACTTCGCCTTCCGCATCGGTATAGCGGTAAATCTCACTGGCCGAGCAGTAGCTTGTGCCAAGCACCGCGGCTGTCGCGGCAATAGCCAGTATCTGTCTGCGATAGTGGTCGCGTTTCATCGTATTCCCTGCCCTTGGCCCAACTCTGCCCTTGAAAAACCGCACAGGCGCTGACGTCATTAAACCACGAGCGATGCTTGCTTGTTGTGATATTGATCACAGCGGATTGTGTGGATTTGAGCCATTCCTACGGCCGGCGAGACACGCAAAAGCGCCGTCCCCGGCGCGATTGCGATGCCCGGGTCGCGGCAGGATGCCGCTCCTACGGCAGGTAAGACGCGTAGGAGCGCCGTCCC
>DDIS01000146.1:0-3771 GCA_002338615.1 Proteobacteria bacterium UBA1844
CGCTGCAGACCGCAGGCGGTCGCCCGCTCTTACGGCACGCCCGGCCAGCCCACCGAGGCGCGCCGGCAGATAGGTAGACACGGACCCGAGCATGTCATCAGCTACCAGCCCGCCGGCGAATGCGAGATAAACACGCGCACCTTTCGATACCGGGCCGATGACCAGTTCGTCGCCTGCAACCACCGCGATTGTCTGGTGAAATTTGACCGGCTCCCCATTGATTTTCGCGTTTGCCACGCCTCCAACCAACGCGATGTGCGTAGCACTTTCAAACTTCAGTGTCGGGCCGAGCAGTACGGCCTCGAGCGCGGGCAGAAATGCTGCGTTGCCAACCAGCCTGTTGGCAAGCGCCAGTGACAAACAATCCGCCGCCCCCGCGGCGGGTACTCCGAAATGCCGTTGCCCGGTTCTTGGCCCGGCCTGGATCAGGGTTTGCGACCCGCCTTTGACGACCACAGCCGTCATGAAGAAAGTCCGGCGGCAGCAACAAAACGCACGCGTGCGCCGGCATACAACCGAAATGGCGGATTCCACGATGCGTCAAACATCGGCAGGCTGGTGCGACCGATAACAGGCCAGCCACCCGGACCCGGCAACGCATAAATACCCGTCTGACCCGCCGCGATTCCGACTGAGCCCGCTGCAACGAATTCCCTCGGTGTTGCAAGCCGCGCTACGCTCTTTGCCTCATCGAGACCACCGATATAGGCAAAACCTGGGGTAAAGCCAAGCATATCGACCCGGAATTCGCGGCTCGTGTGCAACGCAATCAATGCCTGCCCGGTCAATTGCAACTGTCGGCAGACGTCGTCGAAGTCCGGTCCCGCCGAACCCCCATAGCGCACCGGAATGCGGATGCAATCCGGCGCCTCGGCAGGTTTATCGGCAGGCGCTGCAAGTGCTAGCAATAACGCAGCGCGTGCGGTTTCGTGACTTGAGTGAGCCGCATCAAAACGTACGGCCACGGTGTCCATTCCCGGGACCACCTCAAGCCAGCGACCGGTCCTGCGAAGTTTTGTTGCGATACGCTGCGCGTGCGCAGCGTCAGTGGCCACTATTGAAAAAAGGTCGTCGCCAATGATACTGAGGCTTTCCCCTTGCTCCTCAGCCAATTGCGACACGCCCCTGCTGCACGCTAGCAATCAACAAACCGCGTTGACTGAGCGCTGCGCTGACCGCGCGCGCTGCATCGACAGCCCGGTCCGTATCACCATGTATGCACAGGGTTTGGGCTGCAATTTGCAACATTTTTCCGCTTTTCGTGAGCACGCGCTGATCAACTGCCAGCGACAGTGCCTGAGCCACGATTAGCGCGAGGTCGGTATGAACGGCGCCTTGTTCCGAGCGCGGCAACAGCGTGCCGTCGTCGTCGTATGTGCGATCGACAAACGCTTCGGCAACGAAACCGATGCCGTGCGCTTTCGCGGCCTTCTCAAGCGCGCTTGCTGGAGGCCCGACCAGTGCGACGACGCCGTGCGCTTCATCGGCAACGCGCGCCAACAGGTCCGCAAGCTGCTCGTCCAACGCGGCATCCGTATACAAAGCACCGTGCGGCTTCACATGGTGCAATAGCGCACCGGTTTCCGCGGCGATATCGCAAAGGTCGCTGACCTGCGTGGTCAACGATTCGTACAAGGCTTCCCCGGTCATAAAGCGCGCGCGGCGACCGAAGCCAGCACGGTCCGGGTAGGACGGATGCGCGCCAATTGCGACACGGTTGGCAACGGCGCGCACTATCGTTGCACGCATGCTCTCGATGTCCCCAGCGTGACCACCACAGGCGATGTTGCAGCTCGATACGATCGTCAACAATTCGGCATCGCTTGCCGCGCCTTCGCCCAAATCGGCATTGAGGTCAATCGTCGGCATGCTTGTCCCGCCGGCGGCCAGTCTGAATGGACTTGTACAGTTTTGACAGTGACCGGTCGCGTGAGCGCCGCTCCGCTGCCGTTTGCGAATTGCGCCGATTCTCGGACACCAGTTTTCTGTAACGACGCAGACGCCCCTCATCCAGTGTGCCGTTTTCAATTGCGGCACGCACCGCGCAACCCGGTTCGGCTTCATGCCGGCAATCGTCGAAGCGGCATTCATCCGCGAGTTCAGCAATTTCGGCAAAGGCATCGGATAAACCTGCGGTTACATCGACCAGCTGCAGCTCGCGCATTCCCGGCGTGTCAATTAACCAGCCGCCTGCCGGCAATGAGTGCATGACGCGCGCTGTCGTTGTGTGTCGGCCGCGCTGGTCGTCTGCCCGCACCTCCTGCGTTTTCTCCCCGGCACCCGACAGAGTGTTGATCAGCGTCGATTTGCCAACCCCGGACGAGCCAAGCAAGGCAACTGTCTGCCCGGGTCCGCACCAGGGTCGTAGTGTATCGACCGCCGCCACATCTCGTGCATCAAGAGCCTCGACCAGCAAACCCGCGCCGAGTTTTTGTGCGTCGGAAACGAACGACGCGGTACTCGCCACAGTATCTGCCTTGCTGATAACTATGACGGGCCAGGCGCTGGCTTCGTGCGCCAGCGCGAGATAACGCTCGAGCCGCGCGATATTGAAGTCCCGGTTCGCCGAGGTGACTATGAACAGTGTATCGACATTGGCCGCAATCAGCTGTACGGCCGCGGACGCGCCCGCGGCTCTGCGCTTGAACACGCCAAAGCGTTGCAACACCGAATGGAGCCGCGGGATTGCGGTATCGACCAGCACCCAGTCACCTGTTGTCACGTCGCCGGGCGCTACCGGACCACCGAGCGCTACCAGATCGAGGCCCTCGATGCCGGCCAGGTCCACGCGATTTCGATGCACCGCCATGACCCGCGCCGGCTGCACGGTGTCCGGCAGACTTTCATCGAGCTGTGCCTGAAAATAATTCCGCCAGCCAAGCGTTTCCAGCAGCCTATACATTCTCGCTTTCCGAATTGGAGAGTACACTGGATAACACGTTCCACCCTGCGGGGGAAACACTATGAGTGTAGTACTTGTGACCGGCGCGAGCTCCGGAATCGGAGCTGCCGTTGCGATTGCATTTGCTGAATCCGGCTGGGAGGTCATGGCGGCGGGCCGCGACGAGGACCGCCTGTCCGAAGTTGCGGAGGTATCCGATGCAATCGCGACCTGGGCCGGTGAGCTGGAAGACAGCGAAGACTGTGATGAACTGGTGGCTGAAACGCTGGACGAATTTGGCAGTCTGAATTGCCTGGTGAACTCGGCCGGCGTGCTGCCTCGTGCTGATGCCATCGAAACGTCGGACGAAATCTGGCGCGACACCCTGCGCCTGAATCTCGACATACCTTTTTATCTTAGCCGGACGGCACTACCAGAGCTGATCCGCACGCGCGGCAATATCGTCAATATTGCCTCATACTGGGGTTTGCAGGCGGATGAACGTACAGTCGCTTATGCGACCAGCAAGGCCGGACTGATCATGCTCGGCAAATGCATGGCGAAAGATCATGCGGCCGACGGCGTGCGAGTGAATGCCGTGTGTCCCGGCTGGGTCGATACACCGATGCTGGCGCTGACTGCCGACAATATTGGACAGCCGGTCGATGAATTCCTTGAAGAAGCAATCTCGTTCAGTCCAAATGGTCGTATTGCAACCCCCGAAGAAGTTGCGAGCCTGGTGTTGTTTTTGGCCAGTGAGGCGGCCGCGCAAATCAACGGCGCCGCAATTCCAATTGACGGTGGGCTCTCCGCCTGAATTCACCCGCAGGAGCAGCATCTTGCCGCGATTTCATCAGCAAAGAATCGCGGCAAGATGCCGCTCCTGCGGA
>DDIS01000146.1:3866-4635 GCA_002338615.1 Proteobacteria bacterium UBA1844
GGCAAGATGCCGCTCCTGCGGAACGTCGGACAGAGGTTCATTCGCCGCTTGCCGCGCAGACGAAACCCCGATTCACGCAGGGCCCAAGCAGGACTCAAGCGCCCGAAAAATCGACAGCGCGGAACACCAGTGACGGCGACAACGTGGCCGAGTACGGATACACGTCGTTGCCGACCAGCTCCAGGTTTGCAAACAGGTCGATGAGATTGCCGGTAACGTTCATTTCACCGACAGGCCTGCCGATAGCACCGTTCTCGATCATGTGACCACGCAATCCGAGTGAGAAATCCCCGGTGGTGCCATCAGCATTGCCACCCAACCACGATGTAACGTAGACACCCTTACCGACTTCCCGCAGTAGCTCATCAAGCGAATATCTGCCCGTGTTTACGCGCTGATTGGACGGGGTGCCAGCGGTAGGCAACAGGTCGCCTTTACGGCCGTAGTAGGTGTCGACGTAAATATTGCGCACCACACCGTCTTCGATAAGGGGAAAACGATGCGCAGAAATGCCCTCTTCGTCGTAGTGCCTTGATGCAAGGCCACGACGAATCAGCGGATCATCGATGACACCAAGCTTGCTGCTGAATAAGGCGTCACCCGTGCGTCCTGTCCAGAACGATTGGCCCTGTTGCACGCTGCGCGCATTGGCCGGCCGCAAGAGGCGGCTGATCAGTGATCCGGCCGCCCGCGAATCGACCAGCATCGTGGTCCTGAGAGTCGGACCTTTCTCGGCATCGAGGCGCGCCAGCGCACGGGCCAGGGCTTC
>DDIS01000160.1 GCA_002338615.1 Proteobacteria bacterium UBA1844
CGGCGCGCAGACGGCGGGCACCATGGCGTGCTTTGGCGTTGGCGAACGCTTGCGCCACCTGTTCATCACGCGCGGCTTGTCGCTGCTGACGCGGGCTGGGCGGTCGACCACGCCAGTCGTAGTAGCCCGACGGCGAGACGTCCATCACCCGGCACAGGGCACGAACGCTGAACTCCGGCCGGTGCTTTTCGATGAAGGCGTACTTCACTTGAGGCCCTTCGCGAAGTACGCCGCGGCCTTTTTTATGATGGCCACCTCTTCTTCTTTCTCGGCCAACAGGCGCTTGAGACGGGCATTCTCGTCAGCCAGCTTCTGCTCACGCTCGCTGCTGCTGGTCTTCTGCTCAGCACTTTTGCGCCAGTTGTAGAGCTGGGCCTGAGGAACGTTAAGCTCTGCTGCGGCTTTGGCTACGCCCACCCGCTCAGCCAGCTTCAGTGCATCGGCCTTGTATTCCGGGCTGTAACGTTTGCGGTTGGTGGCGGCTGGTTTCTTGGGGGCGGTTGGCTTGGTCATGGGTCACCTCGGTTTGCGACAGTTTATCGCTTAGTGAGGTGTCCGTGATTGGTGGGCCGGATCAGCTTGCCTGCTGCTAAGCGGGAGCTAAGCGGGGGCGGCTAGCCAGCCGCCCTTTTCTAGCAAGTGATAAGGTTTGAGGCGTGAGCCGCATACCAGGTTAAGCCGCGGGCGCCACTTTCAGGTACTGATAAAGGGTCTCGCGACTGATACCGAACTCCCGCGCGAGCGTGGCTTTCGGCTCGCCGGCACCAGCGCGGTGGCGCAGCTCGACAACTAGATTGTCCACCAGCGCTTTTTTGCGTCCTCGGTACACCCCGCGCTGCTTGGCCAATGCGATTCCTTCGCGCTGCCGCTCACGGATCAGGGCCCGCTCAAACTCTGCGAACGCCCCCATGACCGACAGCAGCAGGTTCGCCATCGGCGAGTCCTCGCCGGTGAAGCTCAAGCATTCTTTGACGAATTCGATTCGTATCCCACGCTTGGTCAACGTCTGCACCAACCGGCGTAGATCGTCCAAGTTGCGCGCCAGACGGTCCATGCTGTGCACGACTACCGTATCGCCTTCGCGGGCGAACGACAGCATCGCGTCGAGCTGCGGCCGACGTGTGTCTTTGCCTGAAGCCTTGTCGGTGAATAGCTTGTCCACTTGGACCTGATCGAGCTGACGCTCGGGATTTTGGTCGAAACTGCTGACCCGGACATAACCGATGCGTTGACCTGGCAAAACGTGCCTCCTTAACAAGATGTGTCAGGAAAGACTCTATGACCGTTCAGGGCATGTGTCAAGTAATTGCGAGATGAACCCTAACCTGACGGCCTACGTTCGGGTCGTCTGACATCAGGTTAGGGTATGCCTCAATCTGACGGCTGCGAACCGCCAGGGACAGGCGCAATGTCAGATTCTGTCGCGGCCTTGGCGCGTGCCTGGAAGCGTTCATAGCAATCCAGCCCGCAGAAATGTTCGACGTATTCCGCGCCTTCCGGGGTGAAGGCGGCATCGAGCGGAATTTCTTTGCAGCATACGCAGCAGGTGGTGCAACTGGCAGTGTTCGGGGCGTTTGCGTTCATGGTGGTACTCCTCCAGATTGGTAGCGAAGCTCAAAGCTGCCCACTCTCGGCTGGCTGGGAAGCGGTCATGATCTTCCCTTGAAGGCCCGCAGCAGCCGCGTCACAGACAGGACAAACAAGCCGGTCAGCGTGAGGGCTGCAATACCCCAGTGCTCCCCGATGAACGCGCCGGCCGTCGTGCCGGCTAGCACAATGGCGAGAATCGGCAAATGGCAGGGACAGGTGAGCACGGCCAGCGCGCCCCACAAGTAGCCGGTGATCGGTTTGTGCGTCTCAGACGGCAAGTGCTCTGGGCTGTTCATGGCAGACTCTCCGCGTGCTGTGCCGGTTCGGTTGGCATGGCGGCCAGTTGCATTTCGAGGCTGGCCAGGGCCTCGCGCCGACGCTCGACGAGTTGCCGCAACACGGCAAGCTGCGCAGACGCACCGTCACCGTCCGCAGCATCCAGCGCCCGGCACAGCCGCGCCAGTGCGTCCAGGCCGATACCCGCTTCGAAGGCAGCCCGTACAAAGCGCAGCCGTTGCAACGCGGTGTCATCGAACAAGCCGTAGCCGCCCGTGGTGCACGCGACCGGCCGTAGCAATCCGCGCAGCAGGTAGTCGCGCACGATATGCACGCTCACCCCGGCATCAAGGGCCAGCCGGGACACTGTGTAGGCGCTCATTGAACACCTCCTTTTCCTCATCCGGCGCAGCACGAAAGCTGCTTCACGTCCTTGCTGAAGGTCTGCGCCGCGAGCTTCAGCCCTTCGACCATGGTCAGGTAGGGGAACAATTGGTCGGCCAGTTCCTGCACGGTCATACGGTTGCGAATGGCGAGCACCGCCGTCTGGATCAGTTCACCCGCTTCCGGGGCCACCGCTTGCACGCCGATGAGCCGTCCGCTACCTTCCTCGATGACCAGCTTGATGAAGCCGCGTGTGTCGAAGTTGGCAAGCGCACGCGGCACGTTGTCCAAGGTCAAGGTGCGACTGTCGGTCTCGATCCCGTCGTGATGTGCTTCCGCCTCGCTGTAGCCCACGGTGGCGACCTGCGGGTCGGTGAACACCACGGCCGGCATTGCGGTCAGGTCCAGGGCCGCATCGCCGCCAGTCATGTTGATCGCAGCACGGGTGCCGGCCGCTGCCGCCACATAGACGAACTGAGGCTGGTCGGTGCAGTCGCCAGCCGCATAAATGTGTGGCGTACTGGTGCGCATGCCCTTGTCGATGACGATGGCCCCCTGCGCATTGGCAGCGACTCCCGCCGCTTCCAATGCCAGGCTGCGCGTGTTCGGTGCCCTGCCAGTGGCGACCAGCAGCTGGCCGGCGCGTATTTCACCGTACCCGGTGGTCAGCACGAATTCGCCGTCCACATGCGCGACCTGGCTGGCTTGCGTGTGTTCCAATACCTTGATCCCTTCGGCACGGAACGCGGCTGTAACGGCCTCGCCGATGGCCGGGTCTTCGCGGAAGAACAGCGTGCTGCGTGCCAGGATCGTCACTTTGCTGCCCAGCCGGGCAAAGGCTTGCGCCAGTTCCAGCGCCACCACAGACGAGCCGATCACGGCCAGGCGCTCGGGAATGGTGTCGCTGACCAGGGCCTCGGCGGAAGTCCAGTAGGGTGACTCTTTCAGGCCCGGAATCGGCGGCACGGCCGGGCTGGCACCCGTGGCGACCAGGCAGCGGTCGAACGCCACCACACGCTCGCCGCCATCGTTTAAACGGACGGCAAGGCTCTGGTCGTCCTTGAAACGCGCTTCACCATGCAGCACGGTGATGGCCGGGTTGCTGTCCAGGATGCCTTCGTACTTGGCGTGGCGCAGCTCATCGACGCGCGCCTGCTGCTGGGCCAGTAGTTTGCTGCGATCAATCGCAGGCACAGTCGCCGCGATGCCACTGTCGAATGGGCTTTCACGGCGCAAATGGGCGATATGGGCAGCGCGGATCATGATCTTGGACGGCACGCAGCCGAC
>DDIS01000148.1:0-6716 GCA_002338615.1 Proteobacteria bacterium UBA1844
GGCTGGAAGCCGCTCCTACGGACAGGATTGAGGCCGCTGGCACACAAATTGTCACGGATTCTAAAAAGAGCATGAGTTATGGCCATACAACTGCACTGTGACGGTGGACTGAAGAATGACGAGGGCGAGTCGCTCGCTCTTGAATGCCCGTATTGTGGTGTCTACGCCAACATGGCCCCGCAGGCCGTGCCGGACGCCGGACAACTGATTGCAACACGGCCGAAACACGTCGGGCTCGTGTACCAGTGCGATGCCTGCCGGGCCCCGGTATTTCTGCGTTTTGCGATCAAGGAATTTGGCGAGCGCCATGTCGAGTTGTACCGCAATTTTGCAGAGCTCGAACGCCCGTCCGAGCGCTTTGCATTTTCCTATCTGCCACGCGCCACGGAAGTTTTGTTCAGGGAAGCCTTGTCCTGTTATTCCACCAACAATTTCAATGCCTTTGCATCGATGTGTCGCCGCGCTGCTGCCAGCGCATTTCGTGATATGGGCGACGGTGGCAAGATGCGTGCTTTCGACGAAGTGATGGTCGCGCAACGCATCGCCGAACTGGACGACGAGAGCTTTGCGCCCATCAAGACGATCATTTTCGAGGCCGGCGGCAATAACGAGTTGCCGCTCCTGAATCGCACCCAGGCTGGCGTGCTTCTCGAAATCATGAAAGACCTTTTCTACCAGAGCTTTGTGCGCCGAGGAAAACTGACGCGCGCGCTCAAAGTCCGCCAGTTCTTCGTACAGGAAGGCAGCGCGCGCGGCGCCTAGGCGGCACCGGGCAGGAAAATACCCGTAGGAGCGCCGTCCCGGCGCGATTGGTCGTTGGTCGTGCCGGATCCGCTACTAGTTTATTGCGGCCCTGGCGTTCCGGAACATGCGCATCCAGGGGCTGTCTTCGCCCCAGTCCGGAGGGTGCCAGGAATTCTGCGTGGTCAAGGCAACCCGTTCCGGGTGCGGCATCATGATCGTTACTCGGCCGTCTTCGTTCGACAGCGCGCAGATACCGTCATGCGAACCGTTCGGATTCGCGGGATAGGAATCCGCAACATTGCCATAATTATCTACGTAGCGCGCTGCGATTGTGTACGACGATGCGTACCGGTCAGCATCGCTGTCGAAAGTGGTACGCCCTTCGCCGTGCGAAGTTGCAATCGGCATTCGCGACCCTGCCATGCCGCGTAGCAACAGGGACGGGCTCTCGAGAATTTCGACAAGACTAAGTCGCGCTTCAAACTGATCGGACTTGTTCTTCAGGAATCGTGGCCAGCTTTCTGCGCCGGGGATCAGCTCGCGCAGTTGCGACATCATCTGGCAACCGTTGCAAATGCCCAATGCAAACGTGTCATTGCGCGAAAAAAATGCCGCAAATGCATCGTACAGTTTCGCATGGTACAGAATGGATCTTGCCCATCCGCCGCCTGCACCCAGTACGTCGCCAAAGGAGAACCCGCCACAAGCAACAAGCCCCTGGTAGTGGCTGAGTTCATCGCGCCCGTGCAAAAGGTCACTCATATGCACATCGACGACCCTGAAGCCTGCACGAATGAATGCAGCTGCCATTTCATACTGGCTGTTCACGCCCTGTTCCCGCAGGATCGCGACCGCCGGTTGTGTCGCGCTGCGATATGCACGGGACAGGTCGTCATTCATGTCAAAACTCAGCACAATATTGAGTCCCGGGTCGCGGTCATCCTGGATGCTGTCGAATTCTTCTTTGGCTGTAACCGGATTGTCGCGCAGCGCCTGGATCCGGTAGCTCATTTCCGACCACTCACGTTGCAATACTCGGCGCTCGAACTCCAGCACTGTCCCATCGTCGTTGCGCACGCTGAGGCGGGCATCGCGCACGATGCGACCAATTGCATCGGCGCGAACGCCGTGCCTGTCAAGCACCATCTGCACCTGGGTCAACTGGGATTTTGCAACCTGCAGCACGACCCCCAGTTCCTCCGAGAACAGTGCACCGAGCACCTGCCGACTGTCGCCCTGCAAGTGCAACGTGGCGCCGAGGCGACTTGCGAACATCATCTCGGCGACTGTTACAAACAAGCCACCGTCACTGCGATCGTGACAGGCGAGCAGCATGTCGCGTTCATTCAATTCCTGGACTGTTGCAAACAGGTTTTTGAGAAGAGCCGGATCGTCAAGGTCGGGGGCGATGCCACCCGGGCGTCCATACGCCTGTGCGAGACAGGACCCGCCGAGACGATTCTGACCTTTACCAAGATCGATCAGCAACAGGTAGCTCGGCTCGTCAATGCGTTGCAGTTCGGGCGTCAGGTGTCGCCGCACATCGGAAACCGGGGCGAACGCGGACACGATCAGCGAAACCGGGGCCACGACCTGGTACTCCTCACCGTCATGCTGCCAGCTGGTCCGCATCGACAGGGAGTCCTTGCCCACTGGGATGGCGATGCCGAGCGCACGACACAGCTCATCGCCAACGGCTTTGACCGTATCAAACAAGCGCGCATCCTCGCCCGGGTGACCTGCAGCAGCCATCCAGTTTGCTGATAACTTGATATCGCCCAGCTTGGCAATCGGCGCCGCCATGATGTTGGTAATCGCCTCTGCCACCGCCATGCGACCCGATGCCGGGGCATTCAGGACAGCAAGCGGCGTACGCTCGCCCATAGCCATTGCCTCGCCGGTCGTCGCGCCGAACCCGGACGCGGTAATTGCGAGGTCGCTCACCGGTACTTGCCATGGCCCGACGAGCTGGTCGCGCACGCTGAGCCCACCCACTGTTCGATCGCCGATATGAATCAGGAAAGCTTTGTTCGCAACCGCCGGAAAGCGCAGCACGCGAAGCGCCGCCTGCTCCAGGTCAATGCCGGAGAGGTTGAGCTCCGTCACAGGCGGATCGACGCGTGACACATCACGCAACATCTTTGGCGGATTACCCAGCAGCATCGACATCGGCATATCTATCGGCCGAGTACCGAAGTCGCGATCGCTGACCTGCAGTTGTTCGTTTTCCGTCAGCGTTCCTATAACGGCTACGGGGCACCGCTCGCGAGCGCAAAGCGCGCGGAATTCCTCGACGCGTGTCGCGTGCACGATCAGTACGTAGCGCTCCTGTGCTTCATTGCACCAGATTGCAAGCGGCGACATACCCGGCTCGGCATTGTCAATATCACGCAATTCAATCGTTGCGCCGAGTTTGCTGTGATCGACCGCTTCGGGCACGGCATTCGAAAGTCCGCCCGCGCCTACGTCATGAATCAGAAGTATCGGGCTTGCCTCGCCCATCGCCGTGCAACGGTCGATAACCTCCTGCGCACGTCGTTCCATTTCGGGGTTTCCGCGCTGCACCGATGCATAATCAAGCTCCGCATTCGATGTGCCGCTTGCGACGCTGGACGCCGCCCCGCCACCCAGGCCGATCAACATGGCCGGTCCGCCAATGA
Source organism: Proteobacteria bacterium UBA1844 (assembly GCA_002338615.1). Taxonomy (GTDB): domain Bacteria; phylum Pseudomonadota; class Gammaproteobacteria; order Steroidobacterales; family Woeseiaceae; genus UBA1847. The sequence continues at coordinate 3,405 of DDIS01000148.1, forward strand.
TCAATATCTTTGCGCCTGCCGGCACGTCAATCTTGCGCGCATGTTCGGGACGCACGTTGCCTACGCCACCCGCGATCATGATCGGCTTGTGATAGCCGCGAATTTCATGGCTCGGTAAGCCCGGCACCGATGCCTCGAAGGTGCGGAAATAACCGCACAGACTCGGCCGCCCGAATTCGTTGTTAAACGCGGCAGCGCCAAGCGGGCCGTCCGTCATAATTTCGAGTGGCGTTGCCAATCGCTCCGGGTGCGGAAAATCAAACTCCCAGGCCTGCTTGTATTTCGGAATCCGTAAATGTGACACGGTGAATCCTGACAAACCGGCCTTGGGCCGCGCGCCCAGTCCCGTTGCGCCCTCGTCGCGAATTTCGCCACCGGCACCGGTTGCAGCGCCTGCAAAGGGTGAGATGGCCGTCGGGTGGTTGTGCGTCTCCACCTTCAACAGGATATGGATCGCTTCTTCACTGAAACTGTATTCCCGGCTTTCAGGCGCTGGTGCCAGCCGCCGACCTGCCGGACCTTCGATCACCGCGGCGTTGTCCGTATACGCGGACATGACGCCGGCCGGACTCGCGTCGGTCGTCGAGCGAATCATTGGAAACAGGCGCTGACCGGTTGCCTCACCGTCGATAAGCCACTCGGCATTGAAAATCTTGTGCCGGCAGTGTTCTGAATTCGCCTGCGCGAACATCATCAATTCGGCATCAGTCGGGTCGCGTCCGAGAACGCGGTAGTTCTCCAGCAAATACGCGATTTCGTCCACCGACAACGCGAGTCCGAGTTCGGTGTTGGCCTCCTCCAGCGCGGCCCTGCCGTCAGAACCGAGCGTAATGACACCGAGAGGCGCCGGTTCCTGTGCGGCAAACAGCAACTCTGCGTCGTCGCCATCACCGAATACGGCTTCGGTCATGCGATCGAACAGTAGCGGCGCGAGATTGTACGCGTCCTGCTTGGTAGCAGCGCCGCTAAACTGGATGCCGTAACAAATGCCCCGCTCGATTCGTGCGACGCTGGTCAGCGCACAGGCGCGCGCGATCTCGGTTGCTTTCGAGGACCAGGGGGAGATAGTGCCCGGCCTTGGCGTCACAATGACCGTTTGTGCGCCTGGCGGCAGTGTCGCCGGCTTTTCGCCGGACAGCAATAATCCATCGAGCCGTTGCTGATCTGGTTTCGACAGAGGCTTGCCCAGCTGCGTGAAATAACTGTAGCGTGCCTTGATGCCAAGGACGCGTGCGTCCTGCCGCCTGAGTTTGCGGGTCAGTTTCTCCAGCCGGAAGGCCGATAATGCAGCAGGGCCAGCCAGCTCCAAGATCAGTTTGGAGGTGTTGGCCACTTGTGCAGGTTCTGACAATGCAATATCCGGGCAAATGCCGCGTCACGGGAATCGCGGATGATACCGAAGCAACCTTGAGAGGCAATAGCCGGACCCGGGCCGGCGGCATTTGGCCGCACGTCAGGTCTTTTTGTCGCCCGGCGGGTACATCGGCATCGGAAATTGCGCCACGTTGCCGCCTTCGAGCTTGGACACCTTGGCCGTACCCTGCTTGTCGACTTCGTCAATGCGTACGATCGAATGCAGCGGCAGATAGCTGCGCCGCACATTCTCGAACTCGGTTTTAATTTTTTCCTCGGAAGGATCGACGACCACTGAGCTGCGCTCGCCAAAAACGAGTTGCTCCACCTCGATGAAACCAAACAGCGTGCCGTGGCTGATATTCCTCGCGTAGATCTCGAAAACCTGTCCCTGGCTCATGAAAATCACTTTGTACAGTTTCTTGTCGCTCATTCTCGTCCGTTATCCTGACCGCAATGGACCGAATTGATGCCGGCGCTGACACTATAACCGGTTGCGAGCAGCACCAGATTCGATAAAGGCGCGTAGTTTACCGAACCCGGGCCTGACGCGGTAGAAATCGAAAGGGCGGAAAGTACGGGTATATTTGGTCTTTTGATCGCAAAATTGGCTGTAAGGCGTTGCGGCCCTGGCTGATTATGTGAACTACTTGGCATCGCAAGGGCTTGAAACTCGTCAATATTCGGGATGAGGATCCGTAACAGTGCGGAATTCAGCCGCTACCCGGACTATTTATGCCATTGCAACTCGAAATCATCAGCGAGCATCGCGACATCGTCGGCGATGACGCTGTGCACGAGTTTTCTGAAGACGGCGGCACGATCGGTCGCGCGCTCGAAAATGAATGGATCCTGCCGGATCCCGACCGGTATATCTCCGGATGCCATGCCGCCATCGACCACAAGGGCGGAATTTATTACCTTGCCGACCTCAGCACCAATGGCGTGTACGTTAACGATGAGTACGAACCGATTGGCAAAGGCAATCCGCGCCGCTTGTTTAACGGTGATCACCTGCGGATGGGCAACTTCGAAATGCGGGTCGCAATCGATCAGGGCGAGAGCATCGTTATGCCGCAGGAGGGCGAGCAGACCGTCGTTCCCGATCGCATCGAATTGCAGGTCCCTGAGGTGTCCCTCGTAACCGGTGTGCAACTGCTGGACGAGGAAGCAATTACGGGCGATGAGGAGTTTGAATTCGCACTCGCGAGCATTCGGCCCGCCGTTCCTGTGCCGATTGTTGCGGCGCCCGAACCGGAGCCGGCCAGGGAACCCGAAGTCAATATTACGGCGCGCGAAAAAGCTCCGGTTACACCCGAAGACCTGTTCGATTCGTTCCTTGACGGCGTCGGCGTCAGTCGTGCCGATCTTCATCCCGATATCGACCCTGTTGAGGTCATGCAAAACGCGGGTGAAGTCCTGAAAGAGTTTGTGGAAGGTATCAACCGCCTGCTAGCGAGTCGCAGTAACCTGAAGATGGCGTTCAGTCTTGACCAGACCACAATTTTGCCGCGCCACAACAACCCTTTGAAGCTGTCGCAGAACGTGCAGGACTCGATCAAGCAATTGCTGGTCGGACACGAAGGCGAATATCTTGGTCCGCGGGACGCCGTGCGCGAAGCTTGCCGTGACCTGCTGCATCACCAGGACGCATTTATCGATGCCATGAGCGCCGCATTTACTGAATTCGCCGACCGTTTCGAGCCGGACGAACTCCTGGCAGGGTTCAACCGCAACCTCGACGCAAAACCACTGCTCGGCTTTCTGAACAAGTTGAAATACTGGCAGCTTTACTGCGACCTGTACCCCGTGCTCACGAACAAGGGCGATGGACGTTACCCGCAACTACTCGCCGAGGAATTCGTCAAATCCTACGAACGGCAGATTGCCGAATTCAAACGTCAGGATGCGGCCCGCCCGGTACCGTCAACGACCGCAACGCGACCGGCAGCCCCTGCC
>DDIS01000148.1:6821-7047 GCA_002338615.1 Proteobacteria bacterium UBA1844
CTCCCCTGCCGCCACCGCAAATGAGCCTGCCGTCGGCAAAGACGGCTACTTCAGCGTATTCGATGACATCGACACCGATTTCATCGACTTCATCGACGAAGATCCGGCCAATCCGGGTAGCTCATCGGCTACCAGCTAATAGCAATCTTGGCGCCCGCCTTCGCAATAACCGTAGGAGCGCGATCCTGGCGCGATTAAACCCCATTCGCGCCAGGATGGCGCTCCT
>DDIS01000148.1:7146-19686 GCA_002338615.1 Proteobacteria bacterium UBA1844
CAGGATGGCGCTCCTACGCACACGTCGACGACCGCATCAGTCAATGTTGTCGGTTGGCTATCAGGTCTTCGACAACGGCGGGATCCGCGAGCGTTGATATGTCGCCAAGCTCGGCATAATCGTTCGCGGCGATCTTGCGCAGGATTCGCCGCATGATCTTTCCTGAACGCGTTTTTGGCAGACCCGGCGCCCACTGTATGAGATCCGGTTTCGCAATGGGGCCAATTTCCTTTTTCACCCAATCCTTAAGCACCAGCTGCAATTCGTCGCTCGAATCGACGCCGCCCATAAGCGTGACATAGGCGTAAATCCCCTGGCCCTTGATGTCGTGCGGATAGCCCACAACGGCCGCCTCTGCGACATCAGGATGCGCGACCAGTGCGCTTTCGACTTCGGCCGTGCCCATCCGGTGCCCGGATACATTCAATACATCGTCCACCCGGCCCGTTATCCAGTAGTCGCCATCCGCGTCGCGTCGTGCACCGTCGCCGGTGAAATAGCGCCCTGGAAACGCGGTGAAATAGGTATCGACGAAACGCTGGTGGTCGCCGTATACGGTGCGCATTTGTCCCGGCCAGCTGTCGTCAATAACCAGGTTGCCGCGCCCCTCCCCCTGTTGAATCTTGCCGTCACCGTCAACGAGCGCGGGCTGTATGCCAAAAAACGGCTGGGTAGCGGACCCCGGCTTCAGATCGATCGCACCGGGTAACGGGCTGATGAGGATACCCCCGGTTTCGGTTTGCCACCAGGTGTCCACGATGGGGCAACGACCTTCGCCCACCACGTGGTAATACCATTCCCAGGCTTCCGGGTTGATCGGCTCGCCGACCGAGCCAAGCAGACGCAGGGATTTTCGCGAGGTTTTTTTCACCGGCGCATCCCCGTCCCGCATCAGCGCACGAATCGCCGTCGGTGCGGTGTAACAGATATTGACCTGGTGCTTGTCGCAGACCTCCCAGAAACGAGAGCTTGACGGGTAGTTCGGCACACCCTCGAACATCAGCGTGATCGCACCGTTGGCCAGCGGCCCGTACACGATATAGCTGTGCCCGGTAACCCAGCCGACATCTGCCGTGCACCAGTACACATCGCCCGGGTGATAGTCGAAGACCACTTCGTGCGTCAGTGCCACGTAAACCAGGTAACCGCCCGTCGTGTGCAATACGCCCTTTGGTTGTCCCGTTGAACCGGAGGTATAGAGAATGAACAACGGGTCTTCCGCATTCATTTCTTCGCACGGGCAATCGGCATCCACGGTCGTTTCGATTTCGTGCAGCCAGACATCGCGATCTTCCTGCCACGCGATTTCATTGCCGGTATTGCGAACCACCAGCACTTTCCTGAGCGTCGAAACATCGCGATTGGCTGCCGCCGCATCGACGTTGGCTTTCATCGGTATACGTTTGCCACCACGCATGCCTTCGTCGGCCGTAATGACAATATTCGATTCGCAATCGATAATCCGTCCCGCCAGTGCTTCCGGCGAGAAGCCGCCAAACACAACCGAGTGCGCGGCACCGATGCGTGCGCAAGCCAGCATTGCAACGGCGGCTTCCGGGATCATGGGCATGTAGATAGTGATGCGATCACCTTTTTTTGCGCCCAGAGCCTTGAGTGCATTGGCAAACCGGCACACGCGCTCGTGCAGTTCGCGGTAGCTGATCGTTATTGAGCGCGACGGGTCATCGCCTTCCCAGATAATCGCCGTATCATCGCCCTTGTCCGCAAGGTGCCGATCGACACAGTTGTAACAGGCATTCAATGTGCCGTCGTAGTACCAGCGGATATGCACGTCGTCTTTTGCGAAACTGACATCCTTGACGGCCGAGAACTTCCTGACCCAATCAATGCGCTCGGCCTGCTCCGCCCAGAAATTCTCGTTGTCGTCGATCGACTGCCGGTACAGCTCGGCATAGCGCTCTGCATCCACAAGTGTATGTGCGCGAAACTTTTCCTTAACTGGATAAATGTCGGTCATTGTATTCTGCCCTTGCTAATCGAATCCCGTAGGAGCGGCATCCTGCCGCGATTGGTCTCGATTTGCGGCATCCTGCGACGAATCGGGATAAATCGCGGCAGGATGCCGCTCCTACGGTTATTATTTTACAAACATCATCAATCATACTTAGCGCTTATTCTCGATGGCCTCCGCGAGTGCCACGATACGTTGTGCCTGCACCCAGTGTGGCCGATCGACCATCGCACCGTCCACGGCGAGCGCACCCGCGTCAGGATTCTCGGCAAACGCCCGCAATATTCTTTGCGCGTGCTGGATCTCCGATTTGCTAGGGCGAAAAGCATCATTGATCGTTTCAATTTGCGCCGGATGTATTGCCAGCATGCCGGTAAAGCCATCGCGCCGGGCACAGCTTGCATAGCGCTGCAGACCGGTTTCGTCGTCGAGGTTGGTAAATACAGTATCTACAGCGGCCACCTCCGCCGCCGCCGCTGCAAACAAGCAGAGTGATCGCGCCAGTTGGTACGGCGCGAGCCAGTTGCCGAGTTTGTCACGGGTCTCACTCGCGCCCACTGCGGCACTCAAGTCCTCGGCACCCCAGGACAGCCCCGCCAGTCGAGGCGTCGCGCCAGCATAGCCACCAAGCGAAAACAGCGCTTCGGGCCGTTCCGTGCAGATGCACAGGATTTGCGTTTGTCCCGGGTCGTGACCGGCAGCCGCTTCCAGCTCCTCCAGGCGCGCTGCGAGGTCAATTGCGTCAGCGGCACTCTCGGGTTTTGGCAGGACGATACCGGCAGGTCCGGCCGGCAGAACCGCTTCGAGGTCAAGATCGGCATCGTCGCTATCCAGTGGGTTGATCCGGACCCAGACGTCATCCCGACCGTTGATATGCGCCGCGGCAATCTTGCGCGCATCCGGCCTCTTTGCTGCTGCAACCGAGTCCTCAAGGTCGAATATAACGGCGTCTGCACCGGCCGCGAGTGCCTTTTGCAGCTTACGCTCGCTGTCGGCGGGTGAAAAAAGAAAACTTCGGATACAGCCGTTCATCATGCCGGTTTCTTTAGCATTAACGCACTGCGCTTGCAGTGCGCTACGAGTTCGTCGTGCTGGTTGTATGCCCGGTGCGCGAAAACCACGATACCGTTGTCAGGTCGCGACTTGCTTTCGCGCATCTCGAGAACCTCGCTCTGGATATGCAGCGTGTCACCCAGAAAGACCGGCTTTGGAAACCGGACTTCGTCCCAGCCAAGGTTCGCCACCGTTGTTCCATGGGTCGTATCGTTGACCGAAATCCCCACCATGAAACTCAAAGTCAGGCAGCTGTTGACCAGCACTTTGCCAAATTCCGAGTTTTTCATCGCCTCGGCGTCGAGGTGCAAGGCCGCCGGATTGTGTGTCATCGTTGTCATCAGCACATTGTCAGTTTCGGTGACCGTGCGACGAATGGGATGGTCGAAGACCTGCCCGACCTTGAATTGCTCGAAATAAAGGCCCGGCATCAGGAGGGCCCGCCAACACTGTGGCAAGGACGGCCGCCCAGGAACCCCCGGGTAGCGACAGATTCAGTGCTACCCAGCGTTGCCCTTCGTTCATTTCGAATCGCCAAACCGCCCTCCTCGTGCCTTGATCGGCGCAGATTCTGTCGCTCCAGGCGTACCGTTTATAGCGTTGGCAGGCGCTACGCTCCGGCTGCTAGCGGCGCCGCATAGCCTGTTGTCCAGTCACCATGCCGCGCAACGACTGAAATCGACTTGCCAAGTATAGCGAGCTATTTGACGAAATGGACCGCTAAACCGGGTTGGTTTTCCGCCGTGGACGTCGAACCATCCTAAGTCCGACCGGCTGCTTGCTGCGCGCGCTCGATTGCTTCAACGATCAGCCGTTGTGCATCTTCCGCACCATGCCAGTTGCCAATCTTTACCCATTTTCCCGGTTCGAGATCTTTGTAATGTTCGAAAAAGTGTTCAACCTGCAACAGCGTGATTTCGGGCAGATCACTGTAATCATGGACGTTTTCGTAACGACGGGTGGTCTTTTGCGAGGGCACTGCAAGGATTTTTTCATCCTGTCCGGCATCGTCTTCCATGATCAATACGCCGATGGGTCGCGCATTAATAACGCAGCCAGGGATCAGCGCACGGGTGTTGCAAATCAATACATCGATCGGGTCGCCGTCGTCCGACAAAGTGTGCGGCACGAAACCATAGTTGCCCGGATAGGACATAGGCGTGTACAGGAACCGGTCCACGATCAGCGTGCCGGCATCCTTGTCAAGCTCGTATTTTATCGGCTGACCACCCACCGGCACTTCGATGATGACATTAATATCGCTCGGCGGATTGTTGCCGATGGCAATCGCATCTACGCGCATGAAATATCCTGATGAAAAACTGTTTCGCGACGGGTGCATATTTTGCACGAAAAACGGATCATTGGCTGGATTGATTATCGGGTTTACGCAACAAATATTCTGTGTTCCCCGAAATGGACGGCTTCTCGCACAAAGCTTACACTCCGTCATGACTTCCACTAATCAGGACTTTGCGCATGTTGAAACTTGCACGATTGGCCGCGGCGCTGATACTTGTCGCAGGCACGCTGCTCGCGGCTGATAACGCTGATGAAAAGCGCGCCCACGATATTCTCGCGGACCTTATTGCGGCTAACACCGCACCGAGCGGCGGCAATGACACCCGCGCGGCGGTTGCGGGGCTCGTCACACGACTTCAACAAGCGGGTTTCCATGACGACGAGATCACGGTTATCGGACAAAGTGAGAAGTTACAGAATCTCATCGTGCGCTATCGCAGCGATGCGCCTGCGGAAAAGCCCGTACTGATGATGGCCCATCTCGATGTCGTCGAGGCATTACCCAAGGACTGGACAGTTGCGCCGTTCGAGATGACAGAAAAGGATGGCTACTACTACGGGCGCGGCACGACCGATAACAAGGCGGGTGCCGCAATCCTGGTGGCTGACTTCATTCGCCTGCGCGAAGAAGGATTCAAACCCAATCGCGACCTGATCGTCATGCTGACATCGGACGAAGAATCAACCGGCGCCTCGGCTTTGTGGCTGACGACCAAGAATCGGCCCCTGATCGACGCCGCCTTTGCGCTCAATACCGATGCAGGCCTGGTCATGCTCAAAGACGGCGAGCCGCGCGCGTTTATCGTTCAGACCAGTGAAAAGATCTATGTGAGCTTTACGCTCGAAGCGCTGGATCCGGGTGGCCATAGCTCGGTGCCACGATCAGATGGCGCCATCCGGCGTCTCGCGCGCACGCTGGTCGATTTGCAGGAATACCAATTTCCGGTCGACCTCAATGAAACGACTCGCGAGTTCTTCCGCCGTTGGTCTGAACTCGCATCACCGACGGATCAGGCACTCATCGCGGCTTTGCTGGAGGGCGACACCAGCCCGGAGCTCCTTGGCCGCCTGGTCGAGTCGCCCTATTACAATGCCTTGTCGCGGACAACCTGCGTTGCTACACAACTCAGTGCAGGGCACGCTGAAAACGCGTTGCCACAAAGTGCAAAGGCGGTAGTGAACTGCCGGGTCCTGCCGCAGTCATCAGCCGAACATGCGAAAGACACGATCGAAAAAATTGCAGCCCGAAATGAAGTATCTGTGACGCAAATTGATGCCGCCCGGCCCAGCCCGCCATCGCCGTTGGACGAAAAAATTATCGGACCGATACGCAAGGTCGCTAATGAACTTTGGCCCGGCATTCCACTGATACCCGAAATGAGCACCGGCGCGACAGACGGATTGTTTGTAAGAAACGTCGGTATACCTGTTTACGGAGTTTCAGCAATTGCCGAGGACCCCGATGACATTCGCGCTCACGGACAGGATGAACGCATTGGCGTTGCATCCTACAGAGATGCCACTGAGTACTGGTACCGTTTGATGAAGGAAATCGCGACCAGCCGCTGAGCGATCTACGCAATGCCCGGATGCGAACGCCGGCTTGATGTTCATTAGTCGAATGAGCCAGAGACAATGCGTAACACACTGAGTTTTCTTTTCCTCATGACCCTGGCAGCCTGCGGCGGCAAGGAATCTGTGGATGGCGATGCGACTTCGCCTGTTGCGGACACAGGCACAACCATCAAGATGCTGAATACGGCTCCGGACGGCAGCCGGACGGATCTTGCAAAAACGCTGGACGGTGGACCCGATTACTGGCAGGTAGCAGGCATTGCAACGGATGCCTCCCTCGAGGTGCGGGGGAGTGCCTCGACAACAGGCGATGTGCTCATGCGGGTCAAGAATGGTAGCCGGTTACAAAACCAGGGCTGCAAAAAACTCGATAGCGGAATCTGGTGCCAGGTTGCACGACCCGATGCGCCCGACGACAACGGTTGGGTGCCGGGACGCTATTTACGTGAGGCCTCAGACACGCCGGTCAACGATATTGTGAATTCCCAGGTAATTGGCGACGTCGTTTGCAAGAATGCCAATGCAACGGAAAAGCCAACAAAATGCCGCTATCGTGCGGTTCGAGGCGGCAATGGCAATGCATCGATATGGGTCACGACATCGACGGGCGATGAGCGCTTCATCGAGTTTCGATCCGGCGAGCCTTCCACAACAGGTGTCAGCGCAGATCTTTCGTTCCAGCTCTCGGATGACTTGTACCTGATCGAATTCGGCGACGACGAGAGTTACGAGATACCGGCATCGATCCTGTTCGATAACTGACCCGGGCACCCGGGCGCGGTTGTGTCACGCATGTGACCTACCGAAGTAGCTACAACGCCTGGATGTAGTAAAGCATTCGAGTACGCATCGATTCATCCGGCATTACGCCGGTACCCGCCTGCAGGTTGTCCAGCATATGGGTCGTTTTGCTGGTGGCCGGAATGGCGCAGGTGACCGCCGGGTGGCTAACGATGAACTTGAGGAAAAACTGCCCCCAGCTGTCCGCAAAGCCTCTCGCCCAGTCCGGCAGGTCCTGTCCCCGCACAGCCCGAAACAAGGCACCTGACTGATAAGGCCGGTTTATCAAAACGCCAATACCGAGGTCCTTCGCCAGCGGCAATACGCGCTTGTCGGCTTCGCGCTCGCCGAGCGAGTAATTGATCTGGATGAACTGCGGCTTGAACTGCCGCATTTCAGCTTCAAGTGCCGCCAATGCATCGGCCCGGTAATGTGTGAGACCGCTGAAACGAACGCGACCTTCGGCCTGCAACTCACTAATACTCTGCATGTGCGTTGCCGTGTCGCGAAGATTGTGCACCTGCATGAGGTCAATGACATCGGTTCGCATCAGTTTGGCCGAACGTTGCATTTGAGATGCGCCTGATGCCTTGCCATTTGTCCAGACTTTTGTCGCCAGGAATAGGCTGTCGCGATTGTCAGCGGACGCAATGACATCGCCGATGATGCGCTCCGACCGGTTGTACATTGGTGATGTGTCGAGAAGACTGCCGCCGCTCGAGGTCAGTAGTTCGACGATTTTACGACGCGATTCGATTTCGACAGGCGTGCTTTCGGCATCGAACACCTGGTAGGTGCCAAGACCGATGACTGGCAGCCGTTCGCCGGTGGACGGAATCTTTTTCGTCATTATCGAATCGGTTTTCTGGCCGAGCACCAGCGATGGTGCAAGACCGAGTGCGGATGCAGTCGTCACCAGTTCCCGGCGCGTCATCGTTGGTTTCATTTGATTCCAGATTCCTTTAGAGCGCGTGCCTGGCGGCGATAGTCCCGACCGAGCCAGACGGAAATCCCGGCCCAGATTATAGCGAAAGGCACCATGGCAATGGAGATACCGCTGATACCGAGCGTGGCCATTAATTTAACCGAGAATGTTCCGTATACGTCGCCAAATCGGTAGATTGCGGTGTCGATGAAGTTCTTGGTTTTGTACTTCTCTTCCAGCGTGACGACAGAATACAGCATGTCGGTCGTTGGTTTGCTGAAGCTGAAACCGAGCGCACGCCGGGCGGCGGTGATAAACGCAACCACGGCCAGGGTCGGGTCGATTGCAAGGTAGAGGAAACAGCCGATGGAAAATAGCGGCATGATCGCAAGCGACCCACCAATTCCATATCGCCGGACAACATGTCTGACCACGAACATCTGGCCCAGCAGCGTAAAGGTATTCTGAGCGATATTGATGTTCGAGAAGAACCGCGTTTGAAAATCGCGGTCAAGAATCGCGGATTCAACCAGTTGTGCGCTGAACGTGTACAGGGCGGTGCCCAGCAGGCTTGCAATGATTGATGCGACTGCGATACCTGCGAAATACTTCGAGCCAAAAGCATGAGTAATACCGCTGAGCATACCGCCGCCCAGTGGCTCTCCGCTTGCGGCATTCTGGGTTCGCCCGGCATCCTGCTCAACCGATACCCACGAGCGCAAACGGCGAATGCAGAGCACTGCGACGCACAGCAACAGGGCCGAGATCGGAAAAAGGTTGTGGTTGCCAATACGAATGACCAGCAGGCTGGTCGCAATTCCGCCGATGAGGGCACCTATGCTGCCGCCGGCCGATATCAACCCGAACAGTCGGCGACCTTGCTCGCGCGTAAAGATGTCGGCCATGAAACTCCAGAAGACCGAGACGACGAACAGATTGAATACGCTGAGCCAGACAACGAATGCTCGACCCAGCCAGATATTGTCGCGGCCCTCGTCAAGCATCCATCCAAAAATACCCCAGAAAATCAATATGTTGCTAATGAAGAATAAATAGACCCAGGGCAGAAAAATACGCCGCGGAAATCGTGATGCGACCCAGCCGAAAATCGGCGTGACACACAACATCGCGATAAAAGTTGCGAGAAAGAGATAGGGAATATTGGCCGAGCCACCACCGACGACCATGGCTTCGCGTATCGGACGCAATATGTAGTAAGAGGACAATACGCAGAAGAAATAGGCAAAGGACCACGCCACTGCGACATATTCGTTCCGTTCAAGGCTGAACACCCTGCCGAACAGAAATGTGCGAAGATCCATCGAAGGGTTGCTGGCCATTGCGGGTCATCTTAATGGCCGCAGCGCAAAAATCACACAAAAACTCGAAGAACTAACAAAAGGCGGGACCATCATGGAAGCAGTTGTGATCGTGACAGTACTGGCATTGGTGCAGTACATCTATTTTGGTGTTCAGGTCGGCAGCGCGCGGGCCAAGTGCGGTATCAAAGCCCCGGCCATGTCGGGGGATGCCATTTTTGAGCGGGCGAACCGGGTGCATATGAACACGCTTGAGCAATTGATCGTCCTGATCCCGCTCATGTGGATTTTCGCCCACTACGTGAATTCCCTGTGGGCCGCCGGTTTCGGCGTTGTCTATATCGTCGGTCGATTCATCTACAGTTCGGCGTATCGCAAGGACCCATCGAATCGATCCATGGGGTTTACGCTGTCGATGTTGCCCAGCGTCGTGATGGCTGTCTGGGTACTCATTGTTTCGATAATGGCTTACTTCTAGAAAAAATTTACCGTATTGACGAGATTTGGCACTGTCCGAATCTCACCGTTCGTTCGATGCTTTGGCTTCAACCAGCAAAGGAGAAGAACGATGGCAAAAAGGACGTTTGCCGCACTGATCACCTTATCAGTGCTTGTGTTGTCGGGGGTAACGGCAGAGGCGCAGTTGAAACCGGTCGCTGTCGATGGCTGCGCGAAACTCGCGCGGGTCATTTACTCCGAAGTATCCGCGGCAGCACTCTACGGACCGGCTCGCGGAGGCCCGTGGACAATTGATCTCGGGCAGGGCGATCTGGAAGTGTGTGAGCATGCGGCAAGAACCGTAACGCGCGCGTTCACGGCAGCGATGCAGGTCGCTGGTATTGGCGTTTCCTGGGGACCCGACAGAAATCAGAACGGCGATTTTTGCTGGAGTGGTTTCATTTCCCAGTGCTACCCGAACCGGGATCGTGTTGACTACCTGTCGAGGGGGCCGGATGCGGAATTCGTGACCCGAGCGTGGGCAACGGTGTCACATACGGTCATGAGGGAAATGTATAACCCGTTTAGCAGCGATGAAATACGTTTTCGAGACGATGACCTCAAGTTGCGGCTCGGACTCGCGTTGCGATCAGTCGGACGCGATAGCCATTAGTTGAGACCGCCGGCTTCCCAGTCTGCAATTACGGCGCGGGCTTCTTGCAGATCCCGCTCGTCGACGATGACCCGAACATTGCCGGCGGCGGGCAGTACACCGACGCCGCCTTGCAAATACTCGCCTTCGATGCGTGCGTTGATGCCCGCCTGCTGCAATTGATGCATGACAAGATGCGCTTCAATATTGCTGGTGGCATCGTAGGCGGTTTTTGTTGTCATTTGAGTTCTCGTGGGCTGGTAGCAGCCAAACAGTCGTGCCAATTCATGCACTAATGATATCTTGATTCGATCGTCTTTAGTGTCGTCGGGAGGCTCGGATGTCAGATACAAAGAAAATCAATGGAAAATGCCTGTGTGGTGCCGTAGAAATTACTGCCAATCGGGCAGGCAGTGAGGTTGGCGCCTGTCATTGCAGGTCATGCCGTCGGTGGGGCGGCGGCCCGTTTCTGGAGGTTGATTGCGGCTCGGACATCGAGTTCAGTGGCATGGATCATATTGCGGTTTACAACTCGTCGGATTGGGCAGAACGTGGCTTTTGCCGTCTGTGCGGGACGCACCTTTTCTACCGGCTGAAAGAAAACCGGCAACATATGATTCCTGTGGGGCTTTTGGACGACGATGCGGATCGCAGATTCAGGACCCAGGTTTTTATCGATGAAAAGCCGGAGTACTACCGCTTCGCGAACCAGACCGAAGAACTGACCGGTGCGGAGTTGTTCGCCAGGTTCGCACCGCCCGAGTAGTGGCGTGCTCGAAAGCCAATCGCAATTGGAAAACGAAAGCGCTTTGCTCAGACTATTTCAGTCTTGATGGAATTGACGAGAATACCGATCCCGGGCACCTCGACCTCGACGACGTCACCTTCCTTCAGGTACCTCGGCGGATCGAATCGCGCGCCTGCTCCGTTGGGCGTTCCCGTCGCAATGATATCGCCGGGCTTCAGATGATAGAACGTTGACAGGTAGCTGATCAGGTAGCGGAACGGGAACATCAGGTTCGATGTAATGTCGTTTTGTCGTTCTTCGCCGTTCACCCGGGTAATCACCCGAAGTTCACCCATCGGATTGAGTTCGTCGGGTGTCACCATCCATGGTCCCAACGAGCCGGACTTGGCAAAATTCTTGCCTTGCGTGACGTTAAACTTTGCATGACGCAGGAAGTCTCGCAATGAGCCTTCATTCATGATGGTCAGGCCGGCGATGTATTCATGGGCCTCTGCTTCAGGAATACGGCGACCTTCCTTGCCGATGACAATGACAATTTCGCCTTCGTAATCGAGTTGGTCGGACTCCGGGGGGTCGAGAATCGGCTGTCGATGTCCCACCAGGGATTCCCTCGTTCGCATGAATACGCTGGGATATTTCGGTGCCGATGATCCGTCCTTGTATTCTTCGTTGCGGTTGGCGTAATTGACGCCTATGCAGATCACTTTTTCCGGATTCGGAATAGTCGGCAGGAATTCAACGTCGGATAACGGTGCCCCGGGACCGGCGGACCTCGCCTGGATGGCCAGTTGCTGCAGGTGCTCACCACGAATCGCTGCACGCAAATCAACGATACCCGGGTTCAGCGCACCAAGATCGACCACGGTCTCGCCGGTAACCGCGCCGTAGGTCGGCTTCCTGTTATTCAGATAGCTCGCAAACTTCATACTCTGGGTCCCATCGGCTTGCAGATTCAGTTGTTCGTCAGTATAGTTAACATGTTAATGTTATTCAAGCCAGCCCCGGAAAAAGCCTGATGCCGCACCTGATCATTGAGTATTCAGCCAACCTCGAAGCTGATCTCGACATTCGCAAGCTGGTTCGCGCGATGCACGAAACGGCAGTGACCATCGACGCATTGCCCACGGCAGGTATTCGAACTCGCGCGGTCAGGCGCGATAACGTCATGATCGCCGATGGCCATCCTGACAACGGCTTCATCAATATGACGCTTCGAATTGCCCAGGGGCGAACGATCGAGGAGCAAAAGGCGGCTGGCGAAAAGTTGTTCGGTTCGCTCAAGGGTTTCATCAGTGAGGTGTATGCCAGGCGACCGATCGCTTTGTCCTTCGAGATACAGGAAATCGACACTGAGAAGCGCTGGAAGCACGGCAACATCCGCGACTATCTGGCGAAAAGAGCGGACAGGAACTAACCCAACCAATCAGGCGGGAAACCCGAATGTCAGAACTTGATAAGAACTTAGCCGATGCCGAGAAGCTGCTTGAGCGCTTTCGAAAAAGCACATTGCCGCATTTCATCAATGGCAGGAGCGATAGCGGCCGATCGGGCAGGACTTTCGAAAATCAGACACCGATAGACAACTCCGTCATCGGTACCGTCGCGGCGGGCAATGGCGAGGATATCGATACGGCATGCAAGGCTGCCGAGGAGGCGTTCGGTGAATGGCGAGCGATGCCCGGCAAGGAGCGCAAGAAGGTGCTCCACAAGGTAGCCGATGCCATTGTCGACAACGCACGGGAAATTGCGCTGGTCGAAAGCTACGATTCCGGCCAG
>DDIS01000121.1 GCA_002338615.1 Proteobacteria bacterium UBA1844
CCGGCGACGAGGCGGCACGGCTTGCCCGACTACGGTTCGACGGTGGCATTGTCAATTTCCTGCAGGTGCTTGATGCCGAGCGTGCGCAACTGGAGACCCAGGATCGACTCGCACAAAGCGAAACACGCGCAGCGGTGGCGCTGGTCGCTTTGTACAAGGCTCTTGCCGGCGGATGGCCGACATGAAACGGCGTGCAAAGCGACTTATCAGCCGCCTAGTAATTCCTTGGTTTCGACGAAAGGGCCGTCGGTTGTGAGCCTAACGCCGCGCGCGCGCGATGCAGGCTGGTTCGACCTCAGCGCAGCATCTAAAAATCGACCGTACCGGTGGCGGTCACTTGGGTACTTGCAAACACGGTGTCCCATTCTCGACTGGCAATGCATTCCTGACACTTCGCAGCTATATCTAACAAAGCGGTATATTGGCTGGACTTCAGGTGCCGTTGAAGATCCAATTTTTCCTGGGAATGCGGCGCCAATTCCGGCGCTGCGCAGCCAGCTTCGTGCGGTCAGTTCGTCGAAGGCAGCACCGCATCCAGGCACTCGCCAAGTATGCGCATGGCGTCGTCGATGTCGGCCGGCGAGAGGCCGGCGTATCCGAGCAACAAACCGGGACGCGGAGGGCGGCCCGCATAGTGTGGCTTGATAGCATACAAGCCAAGGCTTCGTTGACTGGCCAGAGCGATCAAGTTGTCACAGTCGGATTCCCTGCAATTGCGTAACCAAACCACCGTGTGCATGCCGGCCGGCGTATCGACGATATCGACGTGGTCACCCGCGTAGCGGCGCAGACCACGAATGAGCGCGTTACGACGCGCCTTGAGCGTACGCTTCGCACTCCTCAGGCGTTTGTCAAACGACGGGCTCTGCATGAGGTTGGCGAGGGCGATTTGCTCAACGGCGGGAGAGCCGAGATCGGCATTCCACTTGGCGGCCTTGAAATCAAACTTCAATGCCTCTGGCACGACGATGTAGCCCAGGCGTAACGCCGGAAACAGGATCTTCGAGAAACTTCCCACGTAAATAACCCGATCGTTGTCGTCCAGCGATCGAAGAGCCGCCAACGGTTTCGAGTCGTAGCGGAACTCGCCATCGTAATCGTCTTCGACGATCCAGGCGTCGTGCTTTGTCGCGTACTGTAGCAACTCCAGCCGCCGTTCAAGCGACAACACGGCTCCACTCGGGAATTGATGCGATGGCGTTACGCAGACAAGTTTAGTGCCGTCAGTGGGCAGGTCCTCACATCTAAGCCCCTCATTGTCCACCGACACGAATTGAATGGCCGCGCCGTGTGCCTGCATAACCTGCCGGGATCCGAAGTAGCCCGGGTCTTCGAGCACGACCGAGTCGTCCTCATTGAGCAACACCCGTGCAGTGAGATCAAACGCTTGTTGAGCGCCGCTCACGACCAGCACGTTGTCGCTGCGCGTTGAAATTCCGCGCCGCAAAGCCAGGTAATCGCAGATTGCTTCTCGCAGCGAACGCTGTCCTCGCGCGCCGGTATAGTCAAACGAATTATTTACAACCGCACGAGATACCGCCTGGCGCCAGGCAGCGGCGAGCCTGGAATCCGTCAATGGAATACCGTACGAAAGATTGTATCGCAACCCGATGTGGCGTCGTGTGACATTGGTTTGCCAGTTTTCCCGTGCCCGCGCGGCGAAGCGCGATTGCGCAGCAATTGTCCGTCCCGAAGGCCGGAAATCGACTGTCGTGCGTCTGGCACAGGAAGTGACGAAGGTGCCGGCACCAACCTGGCTGACGGCGAATCCCTCGGCCACCAGCTGCTCGTAGGCAATCATCACCGTATTTCGGGAAACGCCGAGCTCGTCGGCGAGCGCACGAGTCGCCGGCAACCGTGCCCCCGCGGCAAGTCGTGCCTCCAGAATGGCGCCCTTCAGCGATCGGATCAACTGTGCGTATCGCGGGCCTTGCCCATCGAGTTCTAGATACATGCAGCAACTCCCATGCGTTCCGGATGCCACTTTGCGCCAGCATCCTGTGCCATGCAGTTTACGACTTGGTGAGAAAAAGTTAGTTTCAGGCAGCGGGTTCCAGTCGCAGGATCTGCGCCAGCAGGACTATTTTCCTCCGGAATGCATCACTGTGCATATAGTTGGACGTGCCTTTCTCCAGCTCTTCAAGGCCCGTACGATACCGGTCGCAGTCCAAAGCAATGCCGCCCAAGTGCGTTGCAACACGGTCTCAAAGACGCGCTCGCTACCCGCTATTTCATCACCTGACGTCGATCGCCGCTTTGCTCGAGCCGGGTGTCGTTGAGTGCATCGTGACTGGCGCATACTTTTCGGAACCGTTCATCGGGGGCATGTCCCCGATTCCAGGATTTTTTTGCAAACCACTCTTAATATTCTAGCTGAGCTGCCGATAAAGGAGGCACAGAACATAAGAATACAATGGAGAAGCGAGCTATGCCCGCAGAGGCAATGCAAACCGCTGCTGCGTTTGTTCAGCAACTGGCGGTTGACCTGAGTAGCGATAATCTTGAACTACCCATGTTTCCGGACTCGGTCGTTCGAATGCAGCAGGTTTTCCAGGCCGAGGAAGTCGATACTGATGAAATAGTACGAATTATCAGTTCCGACCCGGCTCTGGCAGCTCGCGTTCTGCAACTCTCGAACTCGCCCGCTATTCGCGGAGCTGCTGAGATTGTCGAAGTACGCCAGGCCGTTATTCGCATCGGCAACAAGCTCGTCCAGAGTTCAGCAGTTGCGTTCGCATTGCGCCAGGTCGAAATGAACGCAGGGCTCTCCGACGATTCCCGGGCAGAACTCAAGAGCATCTGGGCAGAAAGCGTGGAGGTCGCTGCCCGGTGCTACGTGATCGCGAAAAAGTTTACCCGGCTGAACGCCGATGAAGCGCTGTTGATGGGTCTTCTCAGTGTGATCGGCCGCCTCTATATATTCATGAAATCGCAGGAATTCGGAGCGCTCAGTTTTGCCGAGTTGGAGACGATTCTTGCGGACTGGCATCCAACCATCGCCAAAGCAATTGCCGAGAGCTGGAATATGTCTGACGAACTCGTGAATGCACTGGAGACGCAACTGGATAATAATCCGGAGCTGGGGGAAAAGGCATCGCTGGCTGAAGTGCTTTCCGCAGCCAGGGTGATCCTGGAATGCGAAACATCCGGTGCTGCGATTGATGCGCGCGAGTACCCGTTGCTGCAACGTCTCGGCATCGTCGCACACGGTGACACCTCGGTTTCACTCGAGGACCATGCCGAAGCGATCGAAGAAATCCGCAAGGGCTTGCGAGCCTGAGTCGCGACCCCGGTGTCTTCCCGGCTATTCCACGTACGCGATACACTCAATCTCGACGCTGCCACCCAGCGCGAGACCACTGGCACCAACGGCTGCCCTCGCTGGTTTGTGGGTACCGAACACCTCGACGTAGGCTTCGTTCATCAACGGCCACTCATCCATATCGCGGATAAATACGGTGCAACGGGCAACCTGGTCCATTGACGAGCCGTAACGCTCCAGGGTGTCGCGAATATTCATCAGGGTTTGGCGCGTTTCTGCCTTGATGCCGCCGGGCACGAGTGCCAGGGAGCCAGGCTTGACGCCGATCTGTCCGGAAACGTACATCGTGTTGCCGATACGCGTTGCCTCAGAAAACGGCAAACCAAGATCTGCATTTTGGGCAGACTTGAATACTTGCAACTTATTGTCGTCGGCGTAATGCGTTTGCCAGTAATTCATGGCGAATGCGCCGACGATCAGGGCGAGAACTATAACGAGAGTCATTTTCATTTTTTTGATCCTCTTGAAATGGCCGTGCAGATACTGCCTCAATAGATGGTCGCCAGTATCTTACCGGTTTCTACTCTGCAAAGGTCTCGCCAAGGCAGCGAGGAGGCCGCCCACCTCGCTGCCGGCGTCGAACACCAATCCAGGCCGCGACAACAAACTTTGGCACGTCGCAGGTGCATCCGGTTAATATGAACGAAAACCGTATGAACCGCTCCGGAATCGACGACCCCGAAGGATCCCACAAGCATGCAAAATGTACTTGAATTCTGGTTTGAGACGCTCTCGCCCTCGGATTGGTATAAGAAGTCGGACGATCTCGATCGCCGGATCAGGACGCAATTTGAGCCGACGTTAAAAACAATCCTGGCGGGGGAGACGTCCGATTGGCGGGACAGTGCGGACGGTCGACTGGCGGAAATTATTGTTCTGGACCAGTTCACACGCAATATGTACCGTGGCAAGCCCGCATCATTCGCAACCGATCCTCTGGCACTGGCGCTGGCCCAGGAGGCAGTTCGATGCGGTGACGACCAGGATCTTGATCCGGATAAACGAGCATTTCTCTACATGCCCTACATGCACAGCGAATCTCCCAAGGTCCATGAGAAAGCGCTTGAGCTATTCGCAGACTTGCCGAACCTGGAGTACGAAAAGAGGCATAAGGCTATCATCGACCGATTTGGCCGCTACCCACACCGCAATGAAATTCTGGGGCGCACCTCGACGGCCGAGGAAATTGAATGGATGGCTACGAATAAAGGCTTCTGAGGTTGAACGGCCGTGAGTTTGTGCAAGTCGTTCGATTCCTAAAATTTTAGCCGGGCGTCGCTAAGCGGGTGAATGGTTTGCCGCGAGTTGCCCGAAATCACTGTCCGCGTGTCTTTCGCGCAGTTGCTCTCCAGGTTCACCCGAGGTGCGGTTGACCATGCGACCGCGTTTCACAGCGGGACGGCTGTCGATCTCCCGCGCCCAGCGTTGCAGGTTTTTGTACTCCTGAACCTGCAGAAATTCGGCCGCGTCGTAAAGCCGGCCCAGGGCCATCCCGCCGTACCACGGCCAGATCGCGATATCTGCGATGCTATAGGCATTGCCGGCTACATAGGCATGGTTTGCAAGCCGTTGGTCCAGAACATCAAGTTGACGTTTTGTCTCCATCGCAAATCGATCGATCGGGTATTCGAAGTTTTCTGGCGCGTAATTATAGAAGTGACCAAAACCGCCACCGAGATACGGTGCGCTGCCTACTTGCCAGAACAGCCAGTTCAGCGTTTCCGTACGGATGTGTGTATCGGGTGAGAGCAGGCTGCCGAACTTCTCTGCGAGGTAAAGCAGTATGGAGCCGGATTCGAATACCCGTAAGGTTGGCGTTGTGCTGTGATCGACCAGTGCTGGAATTTTCGAATTGGGATTGATTTTTACGAAACCACTGGAGAACTGGGCGCCTTCGGAAATCTCGATTAACCAGGCGTCGTACTCCGCGCCTGCATGCCCAAGAGCCAGCAACTCCTCGAGCATGACCGTCACTTTCACGCCGTTTGGAGTAGCGAGTGAGTAAAGCTGCAATGCGTGGGCTCCCACCGGTAATTCCTTCTCGTGGGTGGACCCCGCGGTAGGGCGATTCACATTTGCAAACTTCCCGCCATTCTCCTTGTCCCAGGTCCAAATCGCCGGAAGTGTGTAAGTGTGTTCGTTTGCCATTAAAATTTCCTTGCAGCTTCTCTTGCTGGTTATGATTTCGAAATTTCGCGTCGCAAGCAGGATTCTTGCAGCGGGTACTACTTCAGCAGCTTGTGCAACTTCGCGTCGTGCACTCTGAAATGATCTGAAAACCACCGATCGAGATCAACTGCCAGGTCGCTGGTTGAGTCGCGCCACTCCTCGGTGATCGAGTTCATGATTTCACGCATATCGTCCAGCAGTGTTTCATGGTCGAGCTTGTGCTCCGCAAACGCCGGGTACATTGCGTCTTGCATAAGCGCTTCCTCGTTCGCGAAGTGTGCAACCATCTGTTCATAAACTTCATTGAGCACCGTGACAACCTGATCTTGTGTCGTATCGTGATCCAGGCTTGCATGTAATGTATTGATGAGTTCAATCAAGTCCCTGTGTTCGCGGTCCACGGACGCGATGCCCGTGCAATACTCCTGTTTCCACTCGACGAAGTTCATTTTTAAAGCACAGCTCCGTCGTGTTCAGAATATGAATGACAAAATGCAATTCGCCGCTAGAAGTTAGCGACCGTCGTCAACGATTGAGAATGGTCAATTGAGAATGGATAATCTTGCTACCATTAATTCTGAAAGCCAAGTAACGGGAATCCCGTATTGACTGACGTCTCTGGCCGGTGCAAGAGTGAGTATTTTGAATACAATCACAAACTGTGAGTTAAATGGCAACACAAGACTGCATTAGAGTTAAATTCGACGATATTCAAAGTTTGAGTAGCCGAGTGACCCTGGTCGAGCGATTGCAGCGGCTGTACGGTGTGGAGTCTGCGATCTTTGACTCAGATAATTACCTGGAACTCGCCGTGTGCTACCGGGACGGCAGTCTGAGCCCTGATACGCTGCTGAATTTCCTCGAACGGCAGAAAATGCCAGCAAAATTGCTCGATAGCGGCCTGAACCGCTAGCCATGGCAGCACCCAAGCCGGGTTTCCGCTGCCATTCCTTGTGCCCTGGGGTTGCGACAGCGTAACGCGCAAGAATCGATCCGTGCTAAAAAGCGTGCATCGTCCGGACGTTTCGACCCTGGATACTGCCGCCATGACGTTAGCGTTTGCCGTTGTTCTTGCACTATCAGCCTTCCTGATTTTCTGGATACAGCCTCTCGTCGCCAAGATGTTGCTGCCGGCTCTTGGTGGTGCGCCTGCCGTCTGGGCCACCACCGTGTTGTTCTTCCAGGGTGCGCTGTTGCTCGGTTATCTGTACGCACATGGTATGGCGCGACTGCCATTCAGGTTGCAAGGTCTCGTTCATGGACTCATTCTCGTGGTCGCAATTCTGGTATTACCCACCGGGCCCATGGAATCGGCCGCAGCGCCAGCGATGGCAACCGCAACATGGGTACTATTTTCCCTGGCTTTGTACGTCGGGCTGCCGTTCGCGGTTTTGTCGAGCAGTGCGCCGCTATTGCAACACTGGTTCGGGCGCGGGGATAGTAAAGGCGCAGCCGATCCGTACTTTCTTTATGCGGCGAGCAACACGGGCAGCTTTGTTGCACTGATATCATTTCCGACGGTCCTGGAACGCTATTACGCGGTGCCCGACCTTGCGTCGATGTGGCGCGCATCGTTTGTGATAGCCGCCGCGGGCATCGCCGTGTGTTTTGGATTGGCCTCGCGCCGCGCGACTTCCGGTACCCGGCACGTGGTAGATGCCGGGCCTCGTGCCGGGACACCGCAGGTTCTCAGGTGGCTGGCACTCGCGTTTATCCCGTCCAGCCTGATGTTGGGAGTGACCACTCACATCACGACTGACATTGCAGCAGTCTCGCTTTTCTGGACGCTGCCGCTTGCCCTCTATCTCGCAACGTTCGTCCTTGCATTTTCGAAATACGGTGCCACCGCGGCACGCATTGCGCGCCTGCTGCTGCCGTTTTTACTGTTTGTATTGGTAGCGCTGGTTTTCTGGCAAAACGAAAAGCCGGTCGTTCGAATCCCGGTGGAACTGGCCATTGTTACTTTCATCAGCATGGTGTTGCATTCCATGCTTTATCAATCTCGCCCGAATTCGTCGTTGCTAACGTCGTTTTATCTGTGGTTGGCATTTGGCGGCTTCCTTGGCGGGCTACTCAATGGATTCATTGCGCCGCTGATATTTTCAAGCCTCATCGAATATCCGCTGGTGCTGTTGCTCGGCTTGCTGGTTGCCGAGTGGCCGTTCCTCCGGATCGCTTTTGATGTTTGGTCCACGGCCAGTTGGCGCGGCTTCGAATGGCGCAATCTCGCAATCATCCTGCCCGTGGCTGTCGCATTCGCCTGGTGGGCGACAGGTTTGGACACTCCGCGCGAGGCCGTTGCGATAGTGGTACTTGTCTCCGTGTCCTTGCTCGCGGCGTCCTTCGCATTCGGTGCCTTGTTGGCCGGCAGGATGGTTGCGACCACGATGTTCGTGGTCTACCTCTGCATTTCGATCTTCTTTGTGCCCGGGCACAGCGTCTATTCAGCCCGTACCTACTTCGGTGCCTTCCTTGTTTTTGACTCCGAGGAGGGTAGCGTTGCGAAACGCATGTTTGTGCACGGCACGACCGTGCACGGGATACAGGCGAAGGATCCGGGGCAGGCGCTGGCCGCGCAAAGCTATTACCGGGTAGCGAGTTCGGTCTTCGCGGACTTTTTGAGTGGCCGGCCAGGCGGTGCATCGATTGCCGTGGTGGGCCTTGGTAGCGGAACCCTGGCTTGCGCTGCACGCGCCGGCGATACGGTGACATTCTTTGAGATTGACCCAGAAGTCGAATACATAGCCCGACATTACTTCAGCTACCTCGATGAGTGCCCAGGCGACAACGAGGTCGTGCTGGGCGACGCGAGGCTCACGCTCACCGGGCAACCGGATAATCGCTTCGATATCCTGGTGCTCGACGCGTACTCGAGTGACGGTATGCCGGTACATCTGATCACGGATGAGGCCGCTCAGATTTACGAAAGAGTCCTGAAACCGGATGGCCTCATGGCCTTTCATATCAGCAACCGCTACGTCGATCTGGCTCCCGTCATATTGGCGCTTGCAAACCATCGCAACTGGAGCAGCTGGGAAATGAACGACCACAATGCTGCGAACGATCCGTTGCTCATCCCAAGCACTTACGTACTTGCAGCGACCAGCGAAGAGGCGAACTTGTTTCTCAGCCACCTGGCAATCGCGACACCGCTGGAGTCGGCAACAAAAACCAGGCTGTGGACCGATGACTACTCAAACCTGTTGGCGATCTTGCGCTGGTAATAGGCAAGCGTTGCAGCTCAGAGTCGTGCACCCTTTCTGGTGGTGCGTCTACCGATGGCGATTGGTCATTGCTTTGTTTCTTGATCCGGCTCTGCGTACGAGGCAGCTTTTGCTTTTGGAATTCGATCAAAGACGATGATCGAAGCCAGATAGCCTCCCACCACGAGCAATACTGATCCGAGTAACTCAAGCATTGTGACGGGCCATGATGCCGGGCTGTCGAAGGGCGCAGCGCGCACGCGCCAGATCGCGGCGCCGAGAAATATCGCCCACGCTGTGCCCATTACCAGGATGTGCCACATGAGTTCGGCGCATTCCTGTACTTCATGGTCCAGCCGGGCGTAGTCAACGAGACCCGCGATCATTGCCGGAAGCGCAATTACTACACCTCCCCAAAGCAGCAGGTGCGACAGAGCCGCCCAAGTTGCACCAGAAACACTCGGGAGCAAGACGAACTGGCTGATAACGTCAACCAGTGTAGCGAGCACCCAGCAGGCGAGAGGGAAATGGACTAAGGCGGGATGCAGCGGGTGTCCCTTCATGACCAATCGTCAGGTCAGCACCGCGGTGAGCAAGAGCCCAAAGCCGGTTACTGCGAGCAGTGCATGGAGTACAACGATGCCTTTGGGCGGCAGTTGTTTGCGATAGTGAACGGACGCGAGAAAAAAGCCACCCAATGCTGCAACGATGAAAACTACCAGTGCTGATGTGGCGAGCGATCCGCCGGCACCTTTGAGCACGGCAAGCAAAAGAAGCACGAGGCCCGTTGCGCCTAGTAATGCGTGGACGAGCGACAGGGCCCACGGCGCAAACTTGTCGCGCAGTACGTGAAGGGCAAGCACGACACCGCCGAGAGCGGCAATCGCGAAAACTATGACAGATGCAGTGAGCATGACGACTCTCCAGGGCCAGGTTTTTTATTATCGATCAGCAGAAATATAGCCATTTGAATCTACTTTGTAAAGTAAAAACTGTATAAAGTTGTAAAATTCAGTAGATTGGCTAATAATGCATCGCTTGGCGATGGAATCCTCAACAATCAATGCATTCGGCGGGCGCCAGCGGCAGCTCCTGACGTTGTTGCTTGAGTCGAAGAAAGGGCTTGGCGTAGACGACCTGGCCGATGCGCTGAAAATCTCACGAAGTGCAGTCCATCAGCATCTGACAGCCCTCGAAAGGGATGGCTACGTTGACAAAGAAGTGCGCGCGTCGAGTGGAGGTCGTCCTGGCAATACCTGGTACCTGAATGAGCGCGGCGTGCACCTGTTCCCCAAACAATACGCATTGTTCTCGGATCTGTTGATACAGTCCCTGAAAGATAAGCTGGGGAGCGAAGAGTTGATTGCGATGCTTCGTAACCTGGGCGAGAACCTGGCAAAAGACCAGGCGTCAAATTTGCACGGTAAATCAGTAAAAGAACAGATTGAAAGTGTCGCGGAAATCATGCGCGAGTTTGGCTACCAGGCGCGGACAGTACCTGACCCTGAAGCGGAACTGCCGCTGATCGACGCGCGAAACTGTATCTACCATCACCTGGCACGGGAGCATAGTGAGGTCTGCGAGCTTGACCTTGCGCTACTGTCCACTCTGCTTGATGCAGACATAGAACACGTCGAATGCATGGTTCGTGGAGGCAGTGCGTGTCGTTTTCGTGTACTTAAGCAAACTGACCCTGCAGGCTGACCGACCTTTCGGCCGCTGAGACTATCGGGAACCTCTCTACTGATATGTAGTGAGCTCTCACCGAACAAGCCCCATCAATTCGCAATTCGCACGGTAGCGTCCAAATGGCTGCTTGATTTCAGTGAGTTTGTTATCAGGCAGGCATGTTCCGATTTCTCAAGAAAGCGCATTGCTTTCTGCTCGTCTGTCCCTGGCGGTACATCGAGGACAACGTGCAAGGTGATTTCAGTAAACCGGGTAACGTTATCAATGCGGTCAAGCGTGCCTTTTGCAGCGCACGTCAAAGCATTCCAGTCGAACTTCGATGCGCGAGCGATCGCCTTGAAGGTCAGGACGAAGCAGTCGGCAACAGCCGCGACCAGCAAGGTCTCTGGCGACCAGCGGTCGCCCGGGCCACCGAACTCGGCGGGCGGCGCGGAGTCAATTCTGGGCAGTCCGTCGCTTCCAAGGTCAACGTTTGCATCGCGGCTGGTGGTGGCTGTCACTGCATAATGGTGTGGAAACTTCTGCATTTTTAGATCCGATTGATTTGTGGGTTGCAAAAAGTGAGTGTCGCGAATCGCCGCTGCGTAGTTACGGCGGTCCGCCAGAATAGGTCGGGCGCGAGCCACGCCATAGTCGTGATTGCCGCAACGCGATGTGGCTATCCCGTAGGATAGTGGAATCGCGCTCGACTCTACGGCCGATTCTCTTGCTGTCCAGGGGCCTCAACAATGTCTTCACCCTCGCACTGGGGCAACAAAAGGTCCTCGAGAAAGAACGCCGACAGTGACGATCTGCCGGACAGGCCTGATTTGCGGTATAACGCCCGTGCCTGTTCCCGTGCTGTTCGTTCGCTGGTGTGACGCATGCTGGCGATCTCTTTGTGACTAAAGCCTTTCAGAAGAAAGAGGGCGACTTCAGATTCGGCTTTCGTTAGCTTCCAGGCCGAAAATTGTTTATCAATGGCGACACCCAGTCCGCGTAGCAAGGTACGACTTTCGTTTCGCCATTGTTCGGCATCGACCCGGGCAACCGCAAGATCGAGGCGTGTTTGACGAAACTGTCCCCAAAGAAGTACCGCACCGGTTGCGGCCACCAGAAGAACGATTAACTCGACAGCGATATGCCCCCATTGTGCACCCTCGCGATAGTCCGCAATCAAATCCCAGCCGATGAGCAGTGCAATGGCGACAAACAGCGCCGACGCAGCCCGCATGGATCGGTGGTCCTGTACGTCATCCGCCATACGTGCTGTGCCTCCAGCGAAGAGCGTGTACATATGTCAGATGCCGGATTGTATCAGCTAGCGCTTCCGTTAAATTGATGAACTCATTCGGAACGAGGGACGACAGATGAAAACCACTCATGATATGACGACGATTTGGGATCCAATTGTCCGCATTGGACATTGGACGCTGGTCATCGCGTTCTTTACCGCCTATTTCACCGAGGATGACTTTCTCGCTCAGCACGTCTGGGCCGGGTACGTGGTTGGAACCGTCATAGCCATTCGAGTGATCTGGGGTCTGGTTGGTACGAAGCATGCCCGGTTTAGCGACTTTGTGCGATCGCCCGCGGTCATACTCCGCTACGTCGGTGACCTGAAGGCCAGTCGGGCTGAACGCTTTGTCGGCCACAATCCCGCCGGCGGCGCGATGGTCATTGCCCTGCTGGTTTGTATCACTATAACGGTGACCTCCGGTTTGGTGCTGTACGCCATAGAGGAAGATGCGGGCCCGCTCGCAGGCTGGGTAGCAGATAGCACGGCTTCATCTACCGGGCTGGTCTTGATCGCAAATGCCCGTGCCGATGAAGATGGCCGCGCAAATGATGACCGCGAGGAATTCTGGGAAGAGGTCCATGAGATCTTCGCCAACTTGGCGCTGTTTTTGGTTGTGCTGCATATCGCGGGAGTCCTGTTCTCCAGCTTCGTGCACAAAGAAAACCTTGTGAAAGCGATGATTACCGGTCGAAAACGACGCGCCTAGCTTGCATGCTGCACCAGCTTCAGTGGCAGCGACTC
The DNA here is from genome assembly GCA_002338615.1 of Proteobacteria bacterium UBA1844. Taxonomy (GTDB): domain Bacteria; phylum Pseudomonadota; class Gammaproteobacteria; order Steroidobacterales; family Woeseiaceae; genus UBA1847. Next base: position 12,404 of record DDIS01000121.1, read on the forward strand.
CCAACCGTTGGCCGGGTAGACAGCGCGGCGTGGCGCGATTTCGGCGGGTTCGATTTGCGAGAAATGCTCCAGCAACTCTTCCACGGCGACGCGCAGTTCGAGGCGCGCGAGCGGTGCGCCGGGGCATATGTGGATACCAGCGCCGAACAGCAGATTGTGTCGCGCATCCCGGTCCAGGCGGACCTCACCAGGGTGCGCGAAGACTGTGTCGTCCCGATTCGCCGCAACCCACATCAGCGTGAGTCGATCGCCAGCGGCAATATGCCGCCCACCGAGCACGACATCGCGCGTAGCGCGCCGACGGTTGCTGACGAGTGGGCCGCATACTCTCAGAATCTCCTCGACTGCTGTCGGGATAAGCCCGGGTTCGGCCCGCAATTGCGCCTGCAGTCCCGGTTCTGTAGCTAGTCGTGAGGCCACGATGCCGATACTCGACGCGAGGCTGCCCAACTCACCGACCGTCCAGTTGCGCAGGATACTTGCAATATCGTCGTCCGAGAGCTGAATGCCGTTCACCTTGGTCTTCAGTAATTCTCCGATGATGCCGTCCCTCGCGCCGCTATCGGCGCGGCGACGTGCGTCGAGTATCGCTCCAACCTGTATACGGAATTCGGAAGCGACCGCATCCAGTCGCGTACGGTCGCCGATACGGGTCGCTTCCTTGCTGCGTCGTGCCCAGTCGCGAATCGAAGCCGCAGTTTCCATCGGCCAGCCCAGAAAACAGCACTGTGAATGCAACGAGAACGGCGTTGCAAAACTGTCGACCAGGTCAACGGGTCCGGTCGTCTGTATGTCTGCAAGTAATGCGTGTGCGGTAGCGCGACAAACCGGCTCGAACAGGCGCAAGCGATCCGCATCAAAAAAAGCTTCGATCGCGTCGCGATAGGCCGTGTGTTCGGGTGGGTCCATGCCGTTCGGCACGGAGCGGTAACGAGACACGTTGTTACTGAAGGTCTCATGGTCTTCGAGTACCGTCATAACGTCGGCATGCCGGAACACCGACCAACCGAGATCATGGCTGTAAGCAACAGGACAGCGCTGCCGCATCGTGTCGTAGGCATCACACTGGTTGTTCCGGACATCGTCCGATACGGGGTTCCAATCCGGCTCCGGCTGTTTCTTCATAATGGTTTTCGTCGGTTTTGACACCGCACTCTAATAGCGTGATTCGTATTCGAGCGGGAGGCGTTTGCAGGCATAGCGTCGGGGACCAGGAATTAGCAGTGTGTGAACCTACCACCTGCCTGTCGTCCAGTAAATTACGGTGAATACTTGCAGGAACGGTAGCAGGAACTGCACACAGGGTATGACCCGACAGAGGTGACGGCGGCATGGAATGTGTTCGCCTTAGTAGTTATACGTATCGCGATTTCGTAGCAACGCGGATAACTTTATACGAGTTCAGTGTCCTGTTCGGTCTGGATCGCGAATCTCAGGGGAAATTCTCATGGAAAACGACATTACCGTCGTAGGCGCTGGCCCTGCGGGGCTTGGATTTGCATTGTTGCTCGCAAACTCCGGACTGCGAGTCGCCTTGATCGACCGCCAGTCCCGGGATCAACTGGCACAGCCTGCGTTCGATGGCCGAGACATAGCATTGACTCACCAGTCCCAGCGCATTTTGCAATCGCTCGGGGTTTGGGCTCGCATCGAGCCGGACGACAGGCCGTGCATCAGGACGGCGCGGGTACAGGATGGCACGTCACCTTACTCTCTCAAATTCGACACGGCCGGTACCAATACCGATTCACTGGGCACTATCGTCTCGAATCATGTCATTCGGCAGGCCTTGTTCGAGCAAGTGCAGTCCCGCGAAACCATTGAGTTGCGTACCGATACCCGGGTCAGCGATGTCCGGACAAACGACGATCACGCCACAATCTTGCTCGGCGATGGACAGTCTCTGCAATCACGGCTGGTGGTCGCCGCCGACAGCCGATTTTCGGAGACCCGTCGTATGATGGGTATCGCCGCCTCGATGCATGATTTTGGCCGCGTTTGTATCGTCTGTCGCGTACAACATGAGCAGCCGCATGACAGTGTCGCGTTCGAATGTTTTCACTATGGCCGTACACTCGCGGTGTTGCCGCTCAGCGGAAACACGTCGTCCGTCGTGATTACCGCACCTATGGATCAGCGCGCCGGGATCATGGAATTGCAGGAGGAGGCATTCAATCGTGACCTGCAAAGACGCTTCGGTAGCCGGCTCGGACGGATGCAGCTGATCAGTCAACGATTTGCGTATCCACTGGTTGGTGTGCATGCACGGAAGTTCTATGCAACTCGATTTGCATTGATAGGTGACGCGGCTGTTGGCATGCATCCAGTGACCGCGCACGGTTACAACCTGGGCCTGGGTGGAGCCGAGATTCTCGCAACAGAAATCATGGTTGCGAAGATTCGCGCAGTTGATATTGCCGGAACGGCACTCCTGAGGCGTTACCAGGCGAAGCACATGCGAAAAACGATTCCAATCTATCGTGGGACAAATGAAATCGTGCGCCTGTTTACCGATGATCGTATGCCTGTGAAACTTGCGCGAAAACTTGTCTTGCACGCTGCCAATAATTTTCCACCAATCAAGCGGGTAATTCGACAGCTGCTGACGCAGCCAGGCGGCCGCACGGAATTGCTGGCACGTCGTCTTTGATCAAGCGAAGTCACGCTGCGTTAGCGGCGTGTGACGCGCAGCTGGTGGCAGCGCAACTTTCGGCGTAGTTGTTGCGCGCGCTTGCCTCGGTGTTGCGGCGGGGGCCCGCGCGAAATTACGTGTTGAATCGAGGGAACAACTCGTTGTTCTCAAGATGGACGTTGTGATAGCGATCCAGAATGTGATTGATCAGCGCGTCGGTCTCGCCGATGTTTACCTCATGCTGAGGCTGGCTCATTCCTGTCATGGTGTTCTCCGTGAGTTAGGGGTTCAGAAAATAAATCGCCAACGATGGAGACAGTAGCGGTTCCTCCGCGATGCTCAAATTTGTACGCGCCCGTCAGTTTCACTGTGCGACGACGACCTGCGGCGCGCTGGCGTGCTCAGCCGGCACCGTAACGCGCGCCGCGAGCGAACTTAAGAAACGCCAGACGAAGAACAGGGTCACGAGGAACAGTCCCGGGTAGCCGATCCCGGCCATCAGGTAGGGGAAAAATGCGCTGCCGGCCCGCACGCCCGAAAGGTTGAAGCTCAGCAGCCCCAGCGTGATGATTGCGCCGAAGACCCACATGCCCAGCAGCCAGATACCTGCTTCCCAGCCAGTCAGCAAGCGTCTCCAGCCATGTGTCGCAGGCACCGTACTGACCTCGACGCCCCGTTGCATCGTTGCACTGTGGCCACGGTGGCCGATTGTCATAAGATCGTAGACGAGCAGCCCGACGCCGATCGCGAACACGAGGCCGAAAACCGGGACCAACAGCTTGGCGACCTGCATCGCTTGCGAGACATCGCCGCCGAACCAGTCCAGCCCCAGCGTCCGGTAGACGAAGACCTGGATCGTGCCGCCGATGGCAAACGCAAAAGCCAGCCCCAGCATGCCGGTGAACACCAGCCAGAAAGCCAGCTTGCCGACGCGCTGATCGAAATCGCGGATGCCGCGCATCCGCGGTACCGCGTAATAAGCGGCCGACAGCCCGAGCATGCCGAAGGTGCCGAAGAGCGCCAGGTGCGCATGGCTCAGCGTCACCCAGGTGCCGTGCGACCAGACGTTGGTCAGCGCAAAGGTCATGGTGAAGCCCAGGATCCCCGCGCCAACCTGCTCGAGTACGACCGAGCCCAGCAGGAAGGCAAAAGCGGGCATGTTCCGTATCGGTTTTCGATCGTGATGGGCATCCAGGTAGATATGCCAGAAGCAGAAGATCAAAGGCAGCGGCTCGAGCGCACTGAACAAAGAACCCCAGAATTGCCAGAATTCAGGTGTACCGACCCAGAAATAATGGTGCGCATTGCCAAGTAGCCCAGAGAGCCAGACCAGCGAAATACCCCAGAAAACCGCGTAGCCAACGGTCTTGATCCTGGCGTCGAACATCAGCACGACGAGGAAGCCGACGAGGCTGATATGAATGACCTCCCACACCCCCTCGACCCAGTAGTGCACCACGTACCAACGAAAGTACTCCTGCAGATCCAGCCGCTCGATGAAGAACAGGCCGAAGATCCACACCAGCGTCAGCGCCAGCACACCGAGGCCCAGGCCCCAGTGGATCTCGTTCCATTCCGATACGGGCGGGAAGGTACGAAGGACGACGTAGCACAGGATGGAAAAGCCGACGAGGATCACGATATCGGCAACGCGGCCCGCTTCAAGGTATTCGAGTCCTTCGTGCAACCACGGCTGGCCCAGCCACCAGCCGGCAATGCCCTGTTGTGCCAGTAGCTGCGTCAGGACGTTCCAGATCACCACAGCAACGAGCGCGTAAAACAGGAACTTGATCAGCCACGGCGCAGCCAGTTCGCGTTTGGACAGTAGCGGGCCAACAAAAAGGATGGTGCCGATGAAGCCCGCGAGAATAAACAGAATACCGAGGTTGGTGTGTTCGGCTCTTACGACATTGAAATTAAACAGGCCCGAGAGCAGCGTCGGGTCAATATGCTGTGCCGCGAGCAGCAGACCGAAGCCGGTCTGGAAAAAAAACAGGACCAGCATCAGCATGAAAAAACGCATGCTGAGTCGCTGGGTCTGGTATTGGATCCGGATCATTGTTCTAGTCCCCCGAGGCTGCGGATATAGGCGACGATTGCGGCTACCTGCTCGGCATCCAGGATGTTGGCGTAAGCCGGCATCACGCCTTTGTTGAACCCGGCGGCGACCTGCGCGTCGGGCGTGTTGATAGCCGTGTGCAGATAGGTCTCATCGATATGCGCCTGTGAGCCATCGGCAAGTTCCACATCGCTGCCGAAGAGCCCACCCCAACCCGGTCCAATGCCAGCCCTGGAGTCCGCGGAATGACAGGCCGTGCAGCCAGTTTCCAGGGCCAGCTTTTTACCGAGCTCCGCGGGGTTGCCCGGCGCGGCCGAAACGGTGCCGGACGCTGGGGACGACACTGACTCCACAGCGCTTGCTGCGGGCATTGGCAGCGCTTGTGGAAAAGTGAGCCCGGCTACCTGCGGTACCGGCGGCCAGCCCTCGGTATCCATTTCTGAGGTGTATTTCATAAAAGCAATCAGGCCGCCGATTTCATCGCGGCTCAGCGGCAGGTCCGGCATGGTCGATGCATGCGCGCTGCGCCGCTCGACGCGCTCGGCTGCGGCCGGAAACTTGTCGAAGTAGGCCTGTATCGAGTCGACCCCCGCTTCTTGTGCGACTTCGGGCTTCTGTAGCTGCACCTGTACCGCCGTACGGGTCGGCCAGCTGCCAGCCGAGGGAAGAAAGGCTTCCAGCCAGGCAGGGCCGACATGAGCGTAGGTCTTGGTCAGGTCCGGCGCGAAATAGGCGCCATTGCCGACGATGGTGTGGCAGCCCATGCAGTTGTAGGCCTGGAAAACGCGTTTGCCCTGGACCGCGTCATAGTCAGTGTATGAGACCGCGTCCGGAATCGCCTGGACACGCGAATCAATAAATGACGCAAACGACAGCACGATGAAAATAACGGCCATCAGCCCAAGTACACCAATCGCGGTGCGGCGTTTGCGTCCCTCTTCGCAGGGCTCGCCCGGGGCGCAGCTCACCGCTGGTGCTCCGCGTCTTGCGCATCGTCCTGTTCAGCAAGCTCCGCGCGTTCGATGGCGTCGTGTTCGAACAGCGTTCGTACGCTGCCGAAAAATGCGTAGAAGACATAGATGGCAAGCACGAAACCTACGGCAAAATAGACCACCCACATGGCACGGGACTCTGCCCAGTAGCTGAAGTCGCGCCACCATGGCCAGGCCAGGAAAAAACTCACCACGCTGGCGACGATCGCGAGCGAGAGCCTGATAGCGATTTGCGTGCCCGGGTGAGGCACCTTTTGCGCCGCCCCAGCGGCCCCATCATCAAAATTGTCCCCGGATTGGCTCATCACAACGCTCCTCGACGCATGACCGGATCAAAGTTGTTATAATTGGTATCTACAATACCTATTCTCTTCCTATATATTTGGTATTGTCAATACCGGATGAGGAATACAAATGCGGCTGGCTTCCTTTACAGACTATGGCTTGCGGGTCCTGATGCGCCTCGCGGATACGCCCGACGAGGCGGTTTCCACCGGGCAACTCGCCGACGAGTTCAAAATATCGCAGCATCACCTGGCCAAGGTGGTGCAGGACCTGGGGCGCGGTGGGTTTATCCTGACCCAGCGCGGCAAGGGCGGAGGCTTACGGCTGGCGCGAGCGGCACAGACGATCACGCTGGGCGAGGTCGTTCGTCATCTCGAACAGCGCTTTGCGCTGGTGGATTGTTTCCGCGCGGATGGCGGCACCTGTGTCCTGCAACCACGTTGCCGCCTGAAAAATCAGCTCGCCGCTGCGAGGGAGGCCTTTATCAACGAACTTAATCGCACAACCATCGAAGAGTGCAAATGGCCGGCCGATGGGACACATGCCGCGCCGAACGCAGCGGCATGAAAATTATGATGAGCAATGAATCAGAGAAACCAACGATCAGGATTGAACACGCCGATGACGGAGTACAGATCGACGCAGATGTCCTCACCAGGTGCTTTCGGATCAGCAGCGATGAGTTGCAACAAGGCATGCGCGACGGCTCGATCACCAGCCGCTTTGAAAAAGGCGAAGGTGAGGACGACGGCCGGATTCGCCTGACATTCTTTTCGGCCAACTGCCGTGTGCGCATCACGGCCGACGACAGCGGCAATATACTTGGCTGCAATACGGTGGATTTCGGCAAGCGGCCACTGCCGGCCGCGGTGCGCAATGCCTGACAGGTCGGCTTATGCCAGAAGGACCTGAAATACGACGCGCGGCCGATCGTGTCGCCAAGGTACTGCTCGATCGTCCTTTGACCGATGTGGCCTTTGCAGCCGATGCCTTTCCGCATCTGCAAGATGCGGCCGATGCTTTGATCGGACAGTCGGTTACGCGTATAGACACACGCGGGAAAGCCATGTTGATGCGCTTTAGCGGCGGCCTCACGATGTACTCGCACAATCAACTGTACGGTCGTTGGGTAACCGCTGCAATCAATGAGATTCCGCTTTCCACCCGAGCACTCAGGGTCACTTTGGGAACGGCTACGCATCGAGCTTTGCTGTACAGCGCATCGGATGTTGCGCTGTTGGACGAGGTAGCGCTCAGTACTCACCCGTTCCTGGCGCGATTAGGACCCGATATTCTGGATCAACACCTGACGGCCGGACAGATCGTCGAGCGCGCCTCCAGCCGTGCATTTCGTAATCGAAATTTTGTGGCCCTGTTGCTTGATCAGAATTTCCTGGCGGGCGTCGGCAACTACCTGCGATCGGAAATCCTGTTTGCCGCTGGTATCAACCCCTGGAGTACGCCGAAACAACTCACGGCAAAACAGCTCATGGCAATTGCGCGCCAGGCACTACATACCTCTCAACGCAGTTACCGCACTGGCGGGGTCACCAACCCGGCACGCCGGGTGGCCGAAATTCGCAGGCAACTTCGACAAAGCGGTGAACCACACACCCTGGAGAACTATCGCTTTGCGGTATTTCGGCGCGAGGCTGCGCCATGTTACGCGTGCCGACGACCGATTCGAAAAGTAAGGGCCGCGTCCCGGCCACTTTTTTATTGTGCGACCTGCCAGAACGTGGACACCTGATCGCCGCGTTCTTACCTGGCATTGTCGTGAGAGGAACTTGAGGTCAATGGCAACAGTCAGTAGTTTGCAGTAAACATCAGCCAGAATTTGGTGACATTCGCATACGGCGCATCGTCGGCATCGAATGCGGCTGCTTTCATCAGCACCCCATAATAGTCGTTAAAACTGCGCGCCAAAGACACGTCGAGTTCCTGCCCCCAGTCCCGGGAGCCGGCGTCTGCGCTGAACTGGTGCCAGGCTGTCTGTAGTGTCCAGCCGGCGCGGACCCAGGTCAGGCTAAAGAAAAGGTCGCGGATACCTGCATCCGGTGTCACGAGGAACTGGTCGGCCCAGCCCTGAAAAGCGTGCAGCGTCGCAAGTGGCGTGCGGAAGGCTTTGCCCGGCGCCGAATCGTCGCCGCCGAGTCGCTCATAAGTTACGCCGAGGGTGAGGGTCTCGCTGGCTATCCAGGTGGCATCAAGACGCCAGTAGTCGGCACGATAGGAAACCGGCGCGGAGGCCGTATCCGATTGTGTTGCGTACTCGCCGACCAGGTCGAACGTTTGTCCGCCGAGCATTAGCTTGCCACTCCCACGCACGCCGAAAGTGGCTGTAGAGAATGTGGCCACATCGTCATTGTCGATCACATAGCCATAGCCTGTTAGCGTCCAACCAGCCGGCAACAGTGCATTCGCATGCAGAAGATGAATGTTCCCGTTGTGTTGTCCGGCCGCGGACTTTTCGCCGAAGATACGATTGACCTGCGAAACGTACGAATACTGAAGTTCAGTATTACCCCAACCCGAATAGCGCAGCGACGCGCCATCAAAAGTCTGTTCATTTTGACGCCAGCCGACACCGCCAACGAATCGCTGGTTGTCAAGCACGATGCGCTGGCGCCCGATGCGGAACAGGGCCTCATCAACACCGTTGTAATCGACAAAGAACTGATTCAGGTCAGGACCCGACGGATCGGCAACCACCGGGAAATCGGTACGGTCCGGATTGAGCCCGTCGCCGGGATTGAAATCGTCCATCAGCACGTCAGTCACGTAGTCGAACTCGACCAGGCTGCTCCAGCCCTTATAGGACGCAGTTTCATAATTTAAACGAAGCCGCGCAGTGGACGCGTTGGCGTCCTCGTCAAAATTATCCTGATCGACGTGTTCGAAACGGTACCGGAACGCAATGCCCACTTCGCCGTCCGCGACAGCCTCCGCAAAGCTGCCACTGCCGGGCTCGGCCGCAATGCTGCCCGTCCCAGGGCCTAGCAAAAACAGGCAAAGAGCCGCGTGCAGTCCCTTGCAGCGCGGCGGTATTCCTTCGGCCCGATCAATACACATCGTGTACCGTGTTGAAGATATTGAATTTTCCAGTCGGCGTGACGATCTGCGGACCCTTGATAACGTGTTTCAGATTGCGGGTCTTGTCGTCGACAACGACAATTGCGGACTCTTCTTCCTTGCCGCTCCAGACCGAAAACCAGACTTCGTCGCCTGCCTTGTTGAATTCGGGTTGCACAATGCGTTTTGGCCCGGGGCCGAGATCAGCCCACTCGCCGATCGGCAATACGTCAAAGCCGCCGTCGAGATTATCAATGTCGAATACTGCAACACTCTGCGAGATTTTCTCGTCTGGATTCAACGGAGCATCGACCCAAAGATTGCGCGACTTCGGGTGCGACTTCACGAACAATGATCCGCCGCCCATTCCCTCAAGCACACGCACGACTTTCCAGGCATTTTTCGGGTGCCCCTCAGGATCGGTACCGATAAAGGTGACGTTGGCATTGCCGAGCGCACTCGTAACCCAGACCGGACCGTGGGCTGGATCATCGATATTTGCACCTCGGCCCGGGTGTGGGATTTTTTCTACGTCAATCAGTGCCGTGAGCTTGCGTTCGCGGGAATCGACTACTGCAATCTTGTCCGACTGATTCGCCGCCGTCATGAAATAGCGCTTGCTACGGTCCCAGCCACCGTCGTGCAGAAAACGCGCGGCTTCGATGTCGGTCACGCTCAAAGCATCGATGTCTTCGTAGTTGACCAGCAGGATATGGCCGGTCTCCTTGACGTTGACAATGAACTCGGGGTGTTCGTGCGACGAAACAATGGCCGCGACTCGCGGTTCGGGGTGATATTCCTGCGTGTCCACTGTCATGCCACGTGTCGAGACGATTTTCAGCGGTTCGAGCGTGTCGCCGTCCATGATCGTGAACTGTGGTGGCCAGTAAGCGCCCGCAATCGCGAGCTTGTCCTCGTAGCCGCTATATTTTGAGGTTTCGACGGAACGTGCTTCCAGGCCTACCTTGATCTCGGCGACAATCGTCGGCGTTTTCATCCAGAGGTCGATCATGTCGATCTTGGCGTCACGGCCGATGGTGAACACGTAGCGTCCGGATGCCGACGGGCGTGAAATGTGCACTGCGTAGCCCGTTTTCAGGATCGTAACTATTTCCTTGGTGTCACCATCGATAATAGCCACCTCACCCGCGTCGCGCAGCGTGACCGCGAAGTAGTTGTCGGTATTCCGCTTGTGTTGCGGCTTTTTCGGTCGGTCTTTCGGCGCCACAATCAGTTTCCACGTCGCGCGCATGTCCTCCATGCCAAATTCAGGTGGCTCGGGGGGTTCCTGTTGCAGGAAGCGAGCCATGATATCGATTTGTTCCGGCGTCAATTCACCCGATGTTCCCCAGTTCGGCATTCCAGCGGGAGAGCCATAGGTAATCAGTGCTGCCAGGTACTCATGGCCTTTCTGCATCGTGATATCCGGAGTCAGCGGTTTGCCGGTTGCGCCCTTGCGCAGTACACCGTGGCAACCTGCGCAGCGTTCGAAATAGATTTGCGTCGCTACCTGGTATTCGGCCTCACTCAATTGCGCTTCGCCCACACCGCGCAGCTGACGCGTCTGATCGCCAGTGATCGCCAGTGGTGCGCCGCTGTATTTCAGCTCTGCTGCAGTGGTGCCGGTGTGCGGCTGGCCTTTTGCCCGGTCTTCCTTGCCGAGCTCGGCACGCAAGGCAGTCACCTCGGCGACGCTGACCATGCCAAAGTCGTTGCCCCATGCATTCCGCACGTAGCTCACTGTCGCCGCAAGTTCCTCATCCGTGAGGTAACCCATGCTGGGCATGACACCGTCGTATTCCACGCCATTGACTGTAATCGGGCCCGACAGGCCAAAGAGTGCAGCGGAGAGGACCTTGTTGCGATCACCCGACGCAATGTAATCCGAGTCCGCGAGCGGCGGGAATACGCCAGGCAACCCAAGGCCGTTGGGCTGATGACAGGCGCTGCAGTTGGCAAGATAAACCTGCTCGCCTTTTTCCAGGAATTCGTCGAGCGCCTGGCCTTGCATGACTTCTGCCTTGTGAACCTGTGTGCTCGCAGACTCCGTCTTCTCGTCCGTGGCCGAGTCTCCAGCCGAGCACGCAAGCGGCGCCAGACCTACCAGTAGAGTAGCTTGCGCTACGCGGAAGAATTTGTTCATACATTTCATGTAATGCACTCCTGCCTTGAAAAAAATTACCAGTCGTAGCCGAAACTTAGCGAGACGTTGCGGCCGGGTTGGGAGAGGTGGGGAAGCAACACTTCGTCGGGCGACAGGCCACGAACGCTGCTCCAGTGCCACCAGGTCGTATCCGTCAGATTGAGTATTGCGACACGTAGCGTTGTTCGTGCGCCAAGCCGCTGTGTCAGGTAGAAATCCAGCACTGCGTACGCATCAGGTTTGAAAAGCGGTTCGACACTTTCATCGCGATCGTTCCAGGCGCTCGAGATACTTGCCTGCAGGCGCAACGTGCGCCGACCATCGGGCGCCTGCCACATCGCAGCAAGGATTGCCTGCGCCGGACCCACGGATTCCAGCGGCTGATTGCGGATTTTGTCTTCGCTGTACGCGCTATACAGCGAGCCATCTATTTCGAAGCCTTCAAGGCGTCCCGGCAATTGCCATCGCGCGCCGAGCTCAAGACCCGATATCACAGCGTCCACTACATTCTGCGCCTGAAAGAGAATCCGCCCGCTCTCCGGATCCACGCCAATTCGAACCCTGGGCTCGATGAAATTGTCATAGGTCGTGTGAAAAGCGGCTGCGTTGAACTGGAAACGATCGCCGCGCCAGCGCATGCCGAGTTCAATGCCATCAGAGCGCTCAGATTCGAGGTCGGGGTTCGGCACAGCACGATAATTAAACGCCGGGATATCGAGCCCAATATTGGCGTGTTCGTACGGCGGAGCGCGAAACCCTGCGGAATATTGCAAGTAGAATTCGGCGTTGTCACGCAGGTGATACAGGAGCGCGAGTTTGGGCGATATATCGGATTCGCTGATCACTACCGGCTCGGCGAACGGGTAGTCTTCTGCAAACATCGCGTCGTCCTGCGGCGCTAAATGGTAGTCATCCGCACGCAGCGCGGCGATGATTGACCAGCTGCCGATCGTCATCGTGTCCATGAGGTACGCGCCCCATTCGCGGGATCGGCTGCGCGGAAAATCCCTGAGCGGAAACTGTTCGCCAAGAATGACGCTCGTTACACGTCCGTCCGTGAGTCCGCGTTCGACACCGTCGCGATACTCTTCAGTCTGCCGTTCGCGGAACTCCAATCCCATGCCCAGTTCGTGCTTGACGGTATGGCTGACAAGCAACTTGCTGAGGTTCAGCTCGATACCACGTAGTTGCTGTTCGAAACGAAAGTCACGGTCGATTGCGACCGGTCGCGCTGCCAGGCCTCGCTCGTCGAGTGTCCGCTGGCGAATGTCCGTACTCTGCATGTAAGCGCGCAAAATGCCGTTGTCGACCAGTGCGTCAGGTGCGCCGAATTCCCAGGCAGCATTTGCAAGTTGCATCTGGTAATCGTCATGACCCTGCAGCGCCGTCGTGCTGCGATAACGCCCCGTGCCGAGAAGTGCCTGGAGGTCGGAGGCCACTGTTGTGTCCTGGTGCACCAGCCCAAAGCGCCATGTGCCGCCCCGTGAATCGTCGATATTGAGTTTTGCGAGCGCTGAGTGACGCTGGAAATCGAGCACGTCGAGCGGCTCCGAAACCGCTGCGCTTGCCATCTCGTGTCCCTCGCGGAGGCTGCCACCGAGGAGTACGCCTTTACCGCCATTGTCAAGCGCGAGCATGGTGCTGCCATGCAGGCTGTCATCGGAGGCTCGCCAGGTGGTTTGCAGTGTACCGCCACCAGTATTTCGACCAGCAATATCGGCAGGGTCGGGAGTCTCTACCGCAATAACGCCACCGATTGCCGCGCTGCCGTACATGGCCGAGGCGGGCCCCCGCAGCACTTCAATGCGTTCAACCAGGCCGGCATCGAGAAAATCGCGCGTAGCATTCGAGAAAGTGCCTACGTCGAATTGATCGCTCAGCGGTACGCCGTCCAGGAGTAGGGCGACGCGATTGCCGCCGATGCCACGAATGTTGATGCCGGCGCTACCAAAGCGGGTACCGGCCGATTCGTAGTCGACACCGGGCGTGTAACGGAACAGGTCCGCGAGCGAAACCGCAAGGTTGGCATCCAGCTCGTCCCGGGTAACGACGCTGACGTTGGCGGCAACATCACGGACCGGTTGGCCGATCTTGTTCGCAACAACGACAATTTCATCGAGTTCGGCGTTTTCTGCCGCTGCGGCTGACGCAAGCAGCATGGCCGGCACCAGCGCAAGTCTACCGGCCGCGAAGCGCAGTCGGGAATTAGAACAATGCATTGGGAGGTCTGATTGGGAGTCCGGAGGCAAGCCTGACAGATTGGTCAGCGCGCGCAATACGTAGAAGTGCGCATAGAAATCCAAACCGTTTACCAACAATACTGCGATCGGATAGGCATCAATCTGGAGGCGCTATTGTGTCGGGTGATATCGCAGCGATTCTTGGCCTGCTTCGCCAGGATCACAAGAACCTGACTTGGCTGCTTGCCTTGATGGCGCAAGAGGCTGAACGCCTGGGGCAGGCAGGTGCATCCGATTTTGACTGCTTGCGGGACATCATGCATTACCTCGATGTGTATCCGGATGCTGTGCATCACCCCACGGAAGACTGCCTGCTGGGTGAACTCAGAAGCGTGCGTCCGGATCTGGCGACGGGGCTGAAGGGCCTGTTGCCGGAACACCGTCGCATCAGCGAATTGGGGCACAAGATTCGCAATGAACTTGCGTCGATCCAGGTCGAGGCAGGCGTACGACGGGAGATTCTGGTCGCCGACCTGGAAGACTATGTCGCTACACTGACAAAACATATCGAATGGGAAGATCAAAACCTGTTTCCATGTTTCGAAGTCTTGGTGAATGTAGCCAGCCCATCAGCTGCGCAACGTATTATGCACGTGGTTGATCCGTTGTTCGGTAGTCAGCCTTCCGCGACATACAGCCGCTTGTTGCACCACCTGCAATTCGCCTACGGCCGCTAGTGTCCCGTGCGGCTAATTCGTTGATCTATTTCGGCCCGTTTTTCCGTCCTGCGGCGTTTTGCCTTCTCGCCATAGC
>DDIS01000126.1:0-8313 GCA_002338615.1 Proteobacteria bacterium UBA1844
CGGCACCAGCCTGTCAATGCTGCGCACGATGGCGACGGCCTACGAGGTGCTGCATTTGCAGGGCCAGGCGTTGCCAGCCGCGCGCGCTTTGTATCTTGCGACCCTCGGCGCGGCGCGCGCCCTGTATCTCGATGATCACATCGGTAATTTCGAGCGCGGCAAGGAAGCGGATTTCGTTGTACTCAATCCTGCGGCGACCGCCATCAGCAAGCGTCGTACGGATCTTGCTGACACCATTCCGGAGACGCTGTTTGCGGTGTTAATGCTGGGCGATGATCGCCATGTTGCGGCTAGCTACCTGAACGGTCGGCTGGCGCGGCAACAAACGGCTCCAGCCGATCGATGAGGTGGCGTATCTCGGGGCGCTGCGCTTTGAGTTCGTCGATGCTAAAGCCTGTGAGTTCGTATGGCAGTACCAGCCAGTCGTGAGTTTCATGCACGAAATAGTCCGGGACGCGCAAGGTTTTCCCGGTCGGCCGGTACCAGACGGACGCAACGCGAATATCGCCCGGCAGGTTGCGGCGCGCACGAGCGGCGAGTTGTGTAATCACTGCACTGACACTCGACCCGGTGCTGTAAACGTCGTCGACGATCAGCATCGAGTGGTGTGCGGACAGGTTTTCGAGCAGGTATTGCAAGCCATGGACGTGAATCGCGTCGGCTTTGCTCACCATCTCCGAATAGTGTGCCGCGCCGGAATACGAAGTACGAATTGCGATGTGGTCGGTAGCGACGCCAAAGTGTTCGAGCCCCTCCTGCACGGCTATGCCAACAGCGCTGCCGCCGCGCCAAAGGCCGACGAGAAAGTCCGGCTTGAACCCGGCGTTGTAAATATTGGCGGCCAGCTGGAATGAGTCACGCAACAGGTCGTCGGCCGCAACAATATGGTTTTTCATTTTCGGTGCCTGCTTGAGCTAGAATAGCGCCGGCGCAGTATAACGATACCAGCGCGCCAAATCCCGCGTGTCGCACACGAGCAAGCCTATGGACAAGACCGTACTTTCCGCCCAGGAATTACTGGAAGACTCGTTTCGGCTGGGTCTGCGGGTGCTGGAGAGTGGCTTTCGGCCGACATTGATAATTGCGATCTGGCGCGGCGGTACACCGGTTGGTATGGCAGTGCAGGAAATTCTCGCCTACGCGGGTCTCGATGCGGACCATATTGCGATTCGAACCTCATCCTATGTCGGTGTCGAACAGCGCGGTGAGGTTGCCGTACACGGCCTGAATTACATCATCAAGAAAATATGCCACGACGACCGTGTGCTGATCGTCGACGATGTATTCGATACCGGCAATACGATTGCGGCCGTTATCCGGGAGCTGACGGCGCGCGCCAGAGGCAACACGCCGGAGGACATCCGCATCGCCGTGCCATGGTACAAACCCAGCCGCAATGAGACCGACCTGACACCCGATTACTATATTCACGAAACGGACGAGTGGCTGGTATTCCCGCACGAACTGGATTCGCTGAACGCGCAGGAACTGCGTGCGGCACGCCCGGAAATTGCCACCATTGTCGAAAGCGTGAAAGGTACGCCAGCCTGAAAGCGGGGCAGCGAATTTGCGTCTATTGTGGCTCGAACGCGGGCCAGCGCCCCATTTATGGCACGGCCGCCCGAGCGCTCGCAGATGCCTTGTATGAGCGCGGCCTGGAACTCGTCTATGGTGGTGCCGCGAAAGGCCTGATGGGCATACTCGCCGATCGTGTACTTGAACTCGGCGGCAAAGTGCACGGTGTCATTCCGAAGTTCCTGCAGGACAAGGAAATTACGCACCTGGCACTGACGAGGTTGCACGTGGTGTCCTCGATGCATGAACGCAAGGCCCTGATGGCAGAACTCGCCAGTGGCTTTGTTGCATTGCCGGGCGGCTTGGGCACGCTCGAGGAACTTGTGGAAATTGTTACCTGGGGACAATTGCAGATGCACAGCAAACCCTGTGGCGTGTACAACGTCGAAGGCTATTTCGATGCGCTGCTGCAATACCTGGATCATGCGACGGCAGAAGGCTTTCTCAAGCCGGGAAATCGTCGCATGTTGTTAGCGGATACGAGTGCGAATGGTCTTCTGGACCAGTTCGAAAACTATGTTGCACCAAACATCGAGAAATGGATTAACTAGACAGCGTTACTTCCAGAGCCGCATGCGCCAGCGGCCCGTCACGCCACCCGATTTTCTGAATTTTCGCATTTCCTTGTGCAGGCTGGCGCGTTTTTCGGCAAGCCATTCTTCCCGTCCAACCTTGATGCTGTCACCGCGCTCAGCACGCCGGGCTTCCTCCGCCACCCGATACTCGCAAAATTCCTCGTACAGTGAAATTTCGTTGCGCAACTCGCCAAGCACGATTTCTGCATAAATTGCATCATCGAGAAAACCAATCCCCGGTATGTGATCGGGAATCACATCATCGGGATCGCACAGGTAGGCAAGCGCAACCAGAACCTGGTTGCGATCTTCCTCGGCCAGATTCCATTCCTTGTCGTTGATCATATCGATCACGACGCCGAGTTTCTGGATGCGCGCGGCAACAAAGTCGGGCAGGTCAGCGGTGCTGGTTTCTTCGAGCAGTTTTCGGGCCGCCGCTTCGACCTGTGCGTAGGATTGTTCACTGTTAACAACCGCGCGGGCTTTATCGACAATTTCCTGGAAGCGCATCAGGTCGTCGTCACTTAAGGTAAATTTTATTTCGAGTGGCATAGGGACAGTCCGGGAATTACCTAGGAGTTGTTGTACGGATCAAATCCGCCGCCGGCAAGCGGTTCTGCTTTGGCCGGTTTATCGTCCGCATGGCCAAGTATTTTTCTGAGTGCCTGGGTACTGACCAGCGACAGTTCCTCGTCGGCATTATCGACCCTTTCGAGCAACGGCTGCAGATCGACATCGGTATGACCGGTCGTTGTATCCACGGCGTCGGCGCTCGCGAGTGCCGCTTTCAAATCCTCATCGTCAACGATTTCGAAACTGCCACTTGCCAGGTTCTTCGCAAGCAGCCCTTCCTTGCTTGCGGCAAGCTCATCAAGCTCACGTTTCTTGTCCACATCATTCGAATCCAGCAGTTTTCGCAGCATCGTGGTCGATACCAGTTCGAGCTCCGTCTCTTCGACGGGCTCAGACCAGACGGAACGACCGCGATCGTCCGTCGATACTTTTGCCGGGCGCCAGATCCGTACCGTTCGCTGCAGCGGGTCACTCATTGCATGCCCTCGCTTTTGTTAAACAATTTGAAGAGCGTCACAGTTTACTCCTTACTTCTTGAAAATCATCAACTTATTGCGTGTTGCAAGGCCCGGCCCGCAGGCCGCGGCGGCGGGCCGGATGATTTCGACCATAAAGAGGCCGGTATCTGCGGCTCAAGCTGAGAAACAGGTCCTTATTTGTCCGCGGGCGCCTGCGTACCATCGACAGGGCTATTCCAGAGCTTGAATCAGCGCAGCATGAATCAGCAAACAATACTCGCCACGATATTGATCTTAAGCGCAGCCGGCTACTTCTGGCTCGGCGCGCGCCTGCTGTTTTCGCGACGAGAAATCGGCAGTGTACCGATCGGCACGATCTTTTGTATCGTCAGTGTCTGGGTTCTGGGCGGCGCAATCGAGATGCTGGCGACGACCCATAATGCCTTTCTGCTCGGCCGTACTGCTCATTTTGTTGGCACTGCCTTGCTGCCGGTCGCGGCTTTCGTTTGCTTTCGTGAATACACCGGCGTGCGCACCGCAACGCATGTCAGCGTGCTGTTATTGATAATACCGGTGGTATCGATCGCGCTCGCGGCCACCAATTCCAGCCATGCATTCATGTGGCGGGGACCGGCAACCGACGCGGCGGGCGCGTTCCTCACCCGGCCCGATACCTGGGGTCCCTGGTTCCTCTGGGTGCATGCCCCGTACAGTTACCTCATCGTCGGCTTGGCCCTGCTCAGATTACTGGTGCACAGCTCGGTTGTTGCGCCGGTGCATCGGCGTGGCCTGATCTTGCTGGCCGCCTGTTGCACCGTGCCATTGCTGGCGACGCTTGCTTACGACCTCGGTTATGGGCCGCACACGCTGTCCTTTGTGCCGCTGGTGCTTGCCGCCATGTTGCCGGTATTCACCTGGCTGACTGTCTGGCAGCAGGTTGGCGAGTTCGCACCACTGGCCTACGAAACCGTGTTCCAGAACATGCAGGACCCGGTGGTTGTCCTGGACGATGAGCAGCGCATTATCGGCATGAATCGCAGTGCCGAGAAGTTGCTGAATATGTCCGAGGGTGATGCGCTAAGGATGCCACTGGAGAGCATCTTTGGTACCGGTTCAACCAGCGTATTCGAAGTCCTGGAGTCCGGTGCGCCGAAAAACATGGTCACCGAAACCGGCCGTTACCTGCATGTGCAGGTTTCCCCGATCAGGTCAACGAGCCGCCTTCTGCGTGACGGTAAAGTATTGATGTTCCGCGATGTCAGTGACGTCGAACTCGCACAAAGCGAAGTCAGAAAAAGCGAAATGCTGCTCCGCACGCTGGTCGATCATTCTGTCAACGGTATCGTACGTATGAGCTGGGCCGACGATGGAGGCGGCAAAAGATCCTTGCGCTGCATTTTCGCTAACGCAGCGGCAGGTCGCTTTCTCGATATGGATATTACGCGCCTCGTGCATCGCGATGCACAATCGATAATCCGCCTCGCAAGCAGTGGCATGACAGACGAAGAGGCGCGCCCGGTGCTGGAGCGCTTCGAACTCGCGCTCGCGAACAATACCGGGGTGGATGTCGAGCTGCGACAGGGCACCGGCACCACAGCGCGCTGGCTGCGCATGATCTGCGAGCCGGTCGGGGACGATATTGCGGCAACGTTCATCGACATAACTGATACCAAGGCGAAGCAGCGACAGATGGAATCCATCGCCTCGTCCGATCCATTGACCGGCGTATTGAACCGTCGCGGTTTCGAGCAGGAGGCGACCTTGCGTTTAAGCGATAGCGCTGACGATGCTATCGGCGCCTTGCTGTTTATCGATCTCAATGATTTCAAGCTGATTAATGATCGCTACGGGCATGGTGTGGGCGACCAGTTGCTGACCATTGCCGCCAGGCGCCTGCAAAAGAGTCTGCGTAGCTGCGACATCATCGGCAGGCCCGGCGGTGACGAATTTGTTGCGCTCGTGCCCGATGTATCAAAATACATGGCCGGCAAGCTGGCAGCGCGGCTTGCAACATCGCTTGAAGCGCCGTACATAATTGGCGGCGAAACGCTGCAGTGCCCTGCGAGCATTGGTCTCGCGCACTATCCGGATAACGCGAGTACCCTTACCGGTTTGTTGCGCGAAGCCGACCAGGCCATGTATCGGGCCAAGGCGCGCAGCCGCGATCATGACGATCTTGGTATCACGACAGTACTCGAAAAAGCGCTCTGAGCTTCCAGGTCATTCCACAACGCCGCCGGGCGTGGGTCCGTGCACAATATTCCACAGCAGGATTGTTTATCTTCGCCACGTATGTGTGCAGAATTGGGCAAAGATTTCTGTTGTCCGGGAATCGTCGACAAGACAACGGGTGGAATTTCAATGAGAAACGGATTGATTTGCATGGGCCTGCTGTGTGCGGTCTTCCTGGCCAGTGTCGCCAGCGCGGACGCTGGTACCCGTTACATCAAAGCAGGGCACCTGCTTGATGTGGTCAATGGCAAGCTGCTCGATAACCAGGTCATCGTTATTGACGGTGACACGATAAGCCGGGTCGCGCCGGCGGGTTCCGTCTCAATTCCGGCTGCGGCCGATGTCATCGATCTCGGCGCGATGACCGTACTACCGGGACTCATCGACATGCACGATCACCTGACGGGTGATCATCGTTTGCACGGGTACTCGTCACTTGCCGTGTCGATTCCACGCGAGGCGCTGTACGGCGCCTACAATGCCGGTATCACGCTGCGTGCCGGATTCACCAGCGTGCGCAACGTCGGGGCCAGCGGCTATACCGATGTTGCACTGCGCGATGCTATCAACGACGGTGAGATCGAGGGGCCGCGAATTCGTGCATCGGGACCGGCGCTCGGAATCACGGGCGGACACTGCGACAATAACCTGCTGCCCGAGGAATTTCACGCAACGGGCGAAGGCGTCGCAAACGGGCCCTGGGCCGTGCGCGCGAAGGTGCGCGAGGTTATCAAGTACGGTGCCGATGTCATAAAATTCTGCGCGACGGGCGGCGTGCTCTCAAAAGGCGACAGCGTGGGCGGACAACAATACACGCTGGAGGAAATGCAAGCGCTGGTCAACGAAGCACACCAGCACGGCCGCAAGGTAGCTGCGCACGCGCACGGGGCCGAGGGCATCATCGCAGCGATCACCGCCGGCGTCGATTCGATAGAACATGCGAGCCTTGTCGACGACGAGGGGATACGCCTGGCGAAGCAAAACGGTACCTACTTCGTTATGGATATCTACAACGACACGTTCATTCTCGAGCACGGTGCCGAGGTCGGCATGCTGCCGGAGTCGCTGGAAAAAGAACGTCAGATTGGTCAGCTGCAACGTGATAATTTCAAGAAAGCATTCAAGTCCGGTGTGAAAATGGCCTTTGGTTCGGATGGCGCAGTCTATCCGCACGGTGACAACGCAAAGCAGTTCGCGTACATGGTGCAATACGGCATGACACCCATGCAGGCGATCCAGGCCGCGACCGTGAAAGCCGCCGACCTGCTCGGCTGGCCGGACAAGGTCGGGCAGATTTCGGCAGGCTACTTTGCCGATATCATCGCGGTGTCAGGCAAGCCGCTCGATAATGTCCGGGTACTTGAAAACGTCGATTTCGTGATGAAGGGTGGGCGAGTCTACAAGGACTGACCAGAACCCGGGTCCGTCAGTACAGCACAGTGCCAGGGGCCGAGATCAATCATCCGCGTTGCTTGCCTCTTTCAGTCCACGCTCGATCAGGAGGGGCTCCACGCTTGGATCATGGCCTGTAAACATGCGATACAGCACACTTTCGTCCTCTGTATCGCCGCGCGACAGGACCATGTCGCGAAAGCGTTGGCCATTTTCGCGCGTCATGCCGCCGTTAGCGACGAACCAGTAGTAGGCATCGTGATCCAGCACCTCGCTCCAGAGGTAGGCGTAGTAACCCGCCGCATAGCCGCCTGCGAAAATGTGTGAAAAATAGGTGCTGCGGTAGCGCGGCGGCACAGTCGGCAAATGCACATGATATCGATCGAGAGCAAGCTTCTCGAACGCCAGCACATCCGGCTCCGGCGCGTCGGCCGGCAGTGTATGCCAGGCCATGTCGAGCAATGCCGCGGCCAGGTATTCGGTGGTGTCGTAGCCCTGGTTAAACGTGTGACTCTTGCGGATCTTGTCGATCAGTTCCGCCGGCATCGGCGCGCCGGTATCGAATCGAATGGCGTAGTTTGCAAGAACCTCGGGATCGAGTGCCCAGTGTTCATTGAACTGCGACGGAAACTCGACAAAATCGCGTGGTACGTTGGTGCCGGAAAGACTCGGGTAGGTCACAGCGGAGAACATGCCGTGTAGTGCATGACCGAATTCGTGGAACATGGTCTCGACATCATCGAAGCTGAGCAACGCAGGCTGGCCGGGCGCGGGTTGTGGAAAATTCGCGACGTTATAGACGACGGGCCTGGTGCCCATCAGGTCTGACTGCGGCACCAGCTCGTTCATCCAGGCGCCGCCCGACTTGTTGTCGCGCTTGAAATAATCTGCATAGAAAAGCGCCAGCGAACTACCGTCGGCATCGAACACCTCGAATACACGCACGTCCGGGTGATAGACCGGAATGTCGTCACGCTCCTTGAACGTCAGGCCATAGAGCTGGTTGGCGGCATAAAAAACGCCATCCTGAAGCACGTGGTCGAGTTCGAAATACGGCTTGATTTCCGATTCATCGAGGTCGTACTCGACCTTTCTTACTTTCTCGGCGTAGTACTCCCAGTCGTGTGCGGTGAGTTTGAAATCACCACCGTCGGCATCGATCATGGCCTGCATTCTGGCGGCTTCCTTTTGCGCGCGGTCCGTTGCCGCTGGCACGATATCGGTCATTAACCGGATCGCCGCGTCGGGTGTTTTTGCCATGCGCTCGGCCAGCGCGTAATCGGCGTAAGTATCGTAGCCGAGCAGCACTGCCTGCTCGCTGCGAACCCGGATAAGGCGCTGGATAATGTCACGAGTATCGTCGTTGTCGCCCTGGTCCGCGCGGTGCTCGGAGGCTGCAAGCAACTGCGCGCGCAGCTCGCGGTCGGTCAGCGAGGCGAGGTATGGTTGCTGCGTGGTATTTTGCAGCGGCAGCAGCCATTTGCCTGGCAGGTCGCGCGCATTGGCGG
>DDIS01000126.1:8436-9065 GCA_002338615.1 Proteobacteria bacterium UBA1844
GGCTGCGATATCGGCATCGCTCAAGCCGTCAAGGCGGCTCACGTCGCTCACAATCAATGCGCTGTCTTTCGTTGCGGACAGCACGCGATTCTGGAACTCAGTCTCGAGCGTCGATGCCTCCTTGTTGAGCGCCTTCAGCGTCTCTTTGTCCGCGGGCGATAGCTTTGCGCCGGCCCGGATGAAGTTTCTGTGCGTTTTCTCAACGAGGCGCAGCTGTTCGGCGTCAAGACCGAGTTTATCGCGCTGCTGGTACAGCGTATCGACACGTTTGAAAAGTGCGTCGTCGAGGTAAATGGCGTCCAGATGGGCCGCGAGCTTCGGCGCCATATCGGTTTTCACCTGCTGCAGCGTGTCGTTGGTGTTTGCCTGGACCACGGTGCCGAAGGCGCGTTGTGCGCGTGCCAGCAGCTGGCCACTTTGTTCCATTGCCAGCACGGTATTCGCGAACGTCGGTGGTTCCGGATTATCAGCGATGCGCCGGATTTCCTCGAGTTCCTCGCGCATCCCCGCAACCATGGCCGGTTGGTAGTCCGTGTCGTCGATCCTGTCAAAGGGCGGCGCCAAAAACGGCAGCGTGCTCGCGCGAAGGACCGGGTTCGCGTGGTCGGTGGCCGCCGTTGCGGCAGGGG
>DDIS01000057.1:0-874 GCA_002338615.1 Proteobacteria bacterium UBA1844
AGCCGCCGCGGCACCCGCGCCACCGGCGAGCGGCAACGCCGCAACGGCTGTAGGCGGTTCGAATGCATGAAAAATATGAAGTTCACCCGGCAATGACTTGTTCAGTGCAACTGCGGCCTCGAGCAGACGCTGGTCAAGTTCCACATGGACTGCGTCCGGACTCGCGGGATCAACCGCCGCCAGCAGGTTGAATACCGCGGGCTGCGCCTCGGTTTCTTTCACCAGCCATAGTGCCTGTGGCGCAT
This sequence comes from Proteobacteria bacterium UBA1844, assembly GCA_002338615.1. Lineage (GTDB taxonomy): Bacteria > Pseudomonadota > Gammaproteobacteria > Steroidobacterales > Woeseiaceae > UBA1847. The sequence continues at coordinate 246 of DDIS01000057.1, forward strand.
GACGTATCAATTCCCAGTCGGTCGCACTCAGGAACAGGCGCTCAAGCCTGTTATGCATATGCGCCATCCGTATAATCAGATCGGCATCAATTTCGCTGGCTCGTTTGATGATAGCCGCGTGCCGTGGATGGGCCCATTTGCAACCGCTTGATACCTCGACACCGGCCGCACGCAGTGGTGCCGCCAGTTCCGCGACCCAGGACTCGAGCGCGGCGAAGTATTCCTCGCGCGACTGTTGCATGATCGCGGCATCGACAGAAATATCCGATGCAAACCACTGCACGTTTACACTGGCAAACAGATCGATACTGGCATTACAACTACCGGCAAGTCGCAGTGCTCGGTCGATCGCTGTCTGGTTTGCTTGCTTTGGGTCCAGATCGACCAGGATTCTCCGAATTTTCATGATTCGCATGCCTCCACTGTTTGAGGCCCTACGTCAGCCTTCGTCCGGCTTTGATTTGAATTTGCTGACGTAGCGCAAGGTAATAAAATTGATTGTCGACAACAATATGGCGATTTCAAATCGGCCATAAGCGACTGCAACGCCAATCGCGCCGGTATTCCAGATGCTCGCCGCCGTCGCGGTACCCGATACGCTACCTCTGCTTTTCAAAATTGCGCCGCCG
>DDIS01000057.1:967-3134 GCA_002338615.1 Proteobacteria bacterium UBA1844
GCTTTTCAAAATTGCGCCGCCGCCAATGAACCCTATGCCGGTTACCAGGCCTTCCAGGATCCGGGCTTGCGCCCGCGCATCAGCAAACACGGACGTTCCGACCAGCATGTAACCGCAGGCGGCGATGGCAACGAGCGGAAAGGTACGAAGGCCCGCACTGCGCGCCTGTCGTTCGCGATTCATCGCGACGGGCAGTGCCAATACATACGCTATTGCGAGCAGTACAAGATTTTGCCAGATAACCTGCAGGTCGATATCGACGCCGAACATGTCCGTTGCCCCCTGCCGACTCTCAACGAGTATGCGAGTCTAGCATTTTGATTGCGGTATCGCAATTGTTGCTATATCAATATTGATCCCGGAAGTGTGCACTGTCGTGCCGGTTCGGCGCAATTATTCCGTCCGTTTCAATTCCACCGGTGTACGCATGATCACCTCACGATGCGGGAATGGAATGTTGATTCCGTGTTCTTTAAACGTGTCCCAAACGGCCAGAAGCACCTTGCCACGCACATTGGTCAGTCCTTTTTGTGGGTCATCGATCCAGAAGCGCAGCAGGAAATTAATTGACGAATCGCCAAACTCCGTCAGCCAGCAGACGGGCTCTTTGCCGGACGCGTTTACCCGAGCGACGGTCTTCGCTGCTTCAATGACGAGTTCCGTCACCTGGTGTGGGTCGGATTCGTAAGACACGCCAAAGGCGACATCCAGCCGCACGTAGCGGTCGGAAAATGACCAGTTGACCACTTCACGCGTAATGAAATCCTCATTCGGAATCAGGTACTCACGGCCATCACGGGTGACGACCGACACAAATCTTGCCCGCAGCTCCCGGACCCAGCCGAAGGTTTCGCCCAGCGTTATCGTGTCGCCCGGCTTGATGGACTGGTCCATGAGAATGATGATGCCGGAGATGAAGTTCGACACGACTTTTTGCAGGCCGAAGCCGAGACCGACACCCACCGCGCCGGAGAGCACCGTGAGCGCTGTGAGGTCAATATTGAGCGTTGACAAGCCAACCATGACGGCGAGGATGATCAGGCTGATACGTACAATCTTGCCGATCAGAACGCGCAGGGAAGGCGTCAGTTCGTCGATCTTGTTGATGCGTCCTTCGACGAAACCGCCGATGATGTAGGACAGCCACAGCAATACACCGAACAAAAAGATGCCGTTCAGCACGAACAGCAAGTTGACGTCCGGCCCGAACCCGAACGTGGTTCGCTCCAGGAATGACACGACGTCATCGGTGACGCCGAAAATCGAGGCTGCAACGTAGATCCACGCAATCCATGCGAAAAATCTGCCGATAAAGCGGCTGCGAATTGCCTGCGAAACAACGGTGACCAGTAGCCAGGCCCCGGACAACAGCATGCAGCTGTAGACCAGGAAGTTGCGACCGGGCCATTCGACAATATTCGTAACGATGTAGGCGAGGCCCAGGAACAAGGCGAAAAACAGCCACTCAAGGCGTCGCAGAAAGGCGACAACAAAGCGCAGCAGAGCAGGCATGCCCTTAATTGTGCGTGCCCGCGCCTCCAGCAAGGGCTCGACCTTGAACGACAATAGCAATGCCGGCACGAACAGGGCAGCGATGATTGCAATTTGATAGAGGATCGCCGGGTCCCCGAGGTTATCTATCGCAAGCTCATAGATCCGGGTTGCGTACGCGGTCAGTTTTTCGAGTATGGTTTCTTCCAAAAGGGCGATTCCCGGGCGCGGCATGGACAAGAATTGAGGCTGCGTAACTATACCATCAGACCCCGCATTCGCGGCGCCGGCAACGGCCAGCAAGAACATGGTTTTTCATGCAGCAGGAGTGCTGCGGCCAGCCTGACAGATACAAATTGCCGGGGCCCGGCTTTCTTGTCGCCTAGGCTACCAGCTCAGGCTGCGGAATACGCCTGATGTCGGCGCCAAGACTTGCGAGCTTCTTCTCAAGGTTTTCGTAGCCGCGATCCAGGTGATAGATACGATTGACTATCGTTGTTCCTTTTGCCGCCAGGCCGGCCAGTACCAGGCTGGCGCTGGCACGCAGATCGGTTGCCATGACCCCGGCGCCGCTTAACTCGCCACGATTTCCGCGCACGATGGCTACCTGTGACAGCGGCGCAATATTGGCGCCGAGTCGTACCAGTTCCTGGACGTGCATGAAGCGATTCTCGAA
>DDIS01000057.1:3228-3871 GCA_002338615.1 Proteobacteria bacterium UBA1844
CGTGCATGAAGCGATTCTCGAAGATACCTTCGGTAATTACCGACGTGCCCTCCGCCTGTGTCATGAGCGCCATGAACTGTGCCTGCAGATCGGTGGGAAACGCCGGATAGGGCGCCGTCGTGACATCCGTGCCCGACCAGCGATCGGTAGCCTCAACGGTAATCGATGATTTGTCGGTTCGAACCACAAAACCGCTTTCTTTCATTTTGTCGATCAACGCCTGCAGGTGCAGGGGCTCACAATTCTCGACCGTGACACAGCCGCCGGTTATCGCGCCGGCAATAAGCAGGGTGCCGGCCTCGATCCGGTCCGCCACGATCGAGTGCGTGCCCGGCACAAGTTCGTCGACGCCCTCGATCGTAATCACACTGGTGCCCGCACCCTCGATCTTCGCACCCATGGTTTGCAGATAGTGGATGAGATCAATCACCTCGGGTTCTTTCGCAGCATTCTCGATGACGGTTACGCCGCGAGCGAGCGTGGCCGCCATCAATGCGTTCTCGGTACCGCCCACCGTGACTTTCTCGAACAATATGCGATCACCGACCAATCGCTTTGCCTTCGCGATGACATAGCCTGCTTCGATTATTATTTCGGCGCCAAGGCGCTGCATGGTCTCGACATGCAGGTCGACCGGCCGCGA
>DDIS01000106.1 GCA_002338615.1 Proteobacteria bacterium UBA1844
GGGGACGGCGCTCCTACGCGCAAGCACGCAAAAGTGCGACAAATTCGGGTACGCAATATGAATGATCAAAACGAAATGAGTACCGACAAGGAACGCGACGATGAAACGATGGCGCGCTTGTTGCGACTCGCCGGCAATCGCGCCGAAATACCCGCCGACATCGAAGCGCGGGTCTACGACAGGGTTGCCGAGGAATGGCGCAAAAGTACGAAAGAGCCGGACAGCTCTCGTGTCTATACAAACGTCAGACGTGAGTGGCAGAAAACGCCACACGCAGCGCGACGTTCACGCTGGTTGGCGCCAATGGCGCTCGCGGCGTCTGTTGTGCTCGCACTGGCCGTCGTTTTGCGGCCTGACCCCACGCCGACGGCGCAGCCGTTGCTGGCCGGTAGTATTGTAAAAGTCGTCGGAACCGCCGTATCAAACCTGCCGGCGCTGGGCACGGAAATTCTGGTTGGCGAGCGCCTCGCGACAGGACCTGGCGAGGGGATCAGCCTGCGACTCGCGAGCAACGAGTCACTCCGGCTTGGAGAAAATACGACGGTCGAATTTGATAGTGCCTCGCAACTCGAATTACTCGGAGGACGACTTTACGCAGATACCGGCGATTTCGTATACCGGGACAAGGGCCTGCAGATCGATACCGGGCTCGGCGTCGTGCGCGACATCGGTACCCGGTTTGCCGTTGTTTACGATAAGACCGGATTGGGAGTCGCCGTGCGCGACGGCCGAGTCGATGTGCAGAATGCGGGCAACGTAGTCGTTGCCGTCGCGGGTGAGCGTGTGGAGCTGACACAGGATCGGGCGGCTGTCGTTACGCCAATTGCCGCGAACGATGCGTATTGGGACTGGGCCAGCGCGCTTGCGCCGACGTTCGATATTGAAAACAGGTCCTTGCTCGACTTTTTGCGCTATGCATCGCGCGAGACAGGTCTTGAGTTGGTGTTCGCCGACGAGGATTTGCGGGTGCAGGCGATGCGCACTGATCTGCACGGCTCAGTGTCGGATTTCAAACCGATAGAAGCGATCGCATCCGTGCTTGCAACGACGTCATTTCGTTATGAAATCAGGCCCGACTCGATTTATATCGAACGCTGACTTATGTGACCGGGGCGCGTTGCAGCGGCTTGTTTGGCCGGCCTGAAGCGAATAGTCTACGATCGCGCCATGGGGAATACACGACATGGCCTTGCAGTACTAATCCTGACGTTGGTATCGCAAGCTGGCCTCGCAGGTGATGACTGGCAGGGGCGGCCACTGGCCGACTACCTGGATTATCTTAACCAGCATGGCCTCAAAGTCATCTACACAAGTGCGCTCGTACCTGACGATGTGCTGCTTGTCGGGACACCTGTGGCCGTGGTCAACCTCGAAACCCTGACGATCCTGCTGCAGCCTTATGGGCTCGCCGCAAAACCGGGCCCGGCCGGCAGTCTGCTGGTCGTTCGCGGACGTTCCGGCGAGACGACCGCTGCAACGAACGAGGCCGCGGCGATCGAGGAGATTCCAATTCCCGAGGTGGTCGTGTCTGCAAGCCTGCATCGGCTGCAATATTCATCCGCAAGTACGTACTCGTACCTCGACCGGGAATTGTCCGCGCGAGTTCCTGCGGCGGGAGAGGAAGCAGTGCGCATCACCAATCGCTTGCCGGGCACTGCGAGTGACGGCCTGTCCGCCCAGAATCACGTTCGTGGCGGCGAGAAAAACGAAGTACTGTTTTTGTTCGACGGATTGCGCCTGTACGAGCCGTATCACCTCAAGGACTTTCACGCGCTCGCGACCGTCGTCAATTCGAACGCGATCAGCGGCATGGACTTTTACACCGGAGCGTATCCGGCGCGTTACGGTGACCGCATGAGTGGTGTGATGAGTTTCAAGAGGCGCGAACCCGAAAAAGACATTGAGACAGAACTCGCACTTAGTTTCTTCAATGCCTCCGCGCTGTCGCTGGGCAAATTCGGTGGCAGCAATAGTGGCGACTGGCTGCTTGCAGTGCGTCGGGGCAACCTGGATCTGATTGTAGACGTGGTTGACCCTGACCGCGGCAGCCCCGACTACCAGGACTATCTTGCGCATGTCGGTTGGGAGTTCGGTCCGCGGGCCTACCTTACGCTGAGTGCGCTGTACTCAAACGACAAGATTTTACTCAACGACCTGGACCGGGGCGAAGAGGCAAGCGCGTCGTACCAAAATCAACTCGTATGGGCAAAATGGTATGCCGAATGGAGCGATAGGCTGGCGAGCGAAACCCTTGTCTCCATAATCGATATCACCAACAAGCGAACGGGTAACCTGAACCTGCCCGGCATAGTCAGCGGCAGCCTGTCCGAAAATCGCGAGTTTAGCGTCATGCAGCTGAAGCAGGACTGGACCTGGGTTGCAAACCGGCACTGGATGTTGAGTTTTGGCGCAAACGCCCAGTACCTCGCCGCGACCTACGACTTCAAATCTGTAAAAACGGTGCTGCCACCGTTTGATCGCATTCTTGATAATCAAGCTGTGCTCGTGCTGGACGAAAGTCCGGAGCCCGAGGGTAGTCAATACGCTGCTTACAGCGAGTTGCGCTGGCGCCCACTGGACAGCCTTACGCTGGACGTCGGCTTGCGCTGGGATCTGCAGAACTACACGACGGCCGACGATGACGAACAGGTCAGTCCTCGCGCCGCAGTGCTGTACCGCCCCACGCCAGGCACAGAATTGCGACTTGGCTGGGGTCGGTTCTACCAGGCGCAGGAGATTAATGAATTGCAGGTAAACGATGGTGTCGCGACATTCTTCGAGGCGCAGCGTTCCGAGCACATCGTGTTTAATCTGAAATCCTCGCTCACCAGGAATATCGACCTCGACCTGTCTGTCTACGACAAGAGTTTTCACCAGGTGAGGCCACGCTTTGAAAACAGCTACAACACGCTGACGCTGGTTCCCGAGTTGCAGTTTGATCGCGTGCGCGTCGACCCGCAGCGCGCGCATGCGCGCGGTGCGGAGATCATGTTAAGCCGGGGTACGGCGGATGCGAGTTTATTGTGGTGGGCCAGCTTCGCGTGGTCCGAAGTCGAAGATTCCAGTGCCGGAGTCGACACGCTTCGCAGCTGGGACCAGACGAGTACGTTTAAAGCTGGTTTGAGCTGGCGCTGGGGTTACTGGGACTTTAGCGCGGCAGGCGAAGCGCATACCGGCTGGCCGAAGTCGGAACTTTACGGTGAACTTGTCGAGGTCCCGGGGCTGTCGCCTGAGCTGGTGTTGACAACGAGCGAACGCAACGTGGAACGTTATTCAAATTTTTACTCGTTTGACGCACGCATAAGCCGCGATTTCGGAGTTCGCTACGGCAGTTTGACCGCATTTTTCGAAGTAACGAATCTCCTCAATCGCAAAAATGCCTGCTGTACCGAGTATTCGGTACTACCGGACGGCGCGCTCGGCTCCCGCCAGGCAAACTGGCTGCCACTGGTACCCTCCCTCGGAGCAGTCTGGCGGTTCTAACGCGGCAGGTTTTACTACGACAGGTTCGGGTACGTCAGGATTTCGAGCGCAGGGCGCGCACCACGTAACCGCCTGACTTCTCGTCCAGTTCCAGTTCGAGCTGGCCGCGTTTCTCGGCTTCTTCGAGCAAGTCGCTGAAGGATGAGAACCCGTAGGTTGACTCGTTGAATCCGGGACTCCGCCTTTTCAGGGTCTGCTTGATCATCGAACCCCATAGTTTGGCGCGATCACCCCGTTCGGCGTACAGGGCTTCGGTTGTTTCGATGATAAGGTCGATCGCTTCCTGGGCAGGGTCCGCTTTTTTCGGTGCCCGCTTTTTCTTGCTGCGCTTGGTTACCGCTTTCGCTTCAGACGCTGCGACCTTTGCGCCGGCGTCCGCTTCGCGAGACACCAGGTCGTCGTAGAAAATAAACTCGTCGCAATTGCGGATCAAAAGATCCGACGTGGACTGCTTTACGCCGACGCCGATTACGGTTTTTGCATTCTCCCGCAGCTTACTAACCAGTGGTGAGAAGTCCGAATCGCCCGAAATGATGACAAACGTGTCGATGTGCTCCTTGGTGTAGCACAGGTCGAGCGCATCAACCACCATCCGAATGTCGGCCGAATTCTTGCCCGACATTTTTACATGGGGAATTTCAATCAACTCGAAGGCAGCTTCGTGCATTGCCGACTTGTATTTCTTGTATCGATCCCAGTCGCAATAAGCCTTCTTTGTAACAATACTGCCCTTTAATAGCAGTCGCTCGAGCACCAGGGAAATATCAAAGCTCGGAATACTGATGTCGCGGACACCCAGAGCGACGTTTTCGAAATCGCAAAACAGGGCGAGATTTTTATCTCCGTTCATGCAGTGCTTCCTTGAAACATGTCGATTGTGCAAATTTCGCTGCAACGCTACCATAAGATCGACCACTTCGCACAAATGGTTATGGTGCTAGCACAACCGTTGCGTAACCGCAATTGTTGTGCTAACTTGCGCGTCAAAAGGAGACCGGACCATGAGTATTTCACTACCCGCATTACCCTACGAGCCCAACGCGCTGGAACCACACATTTCGGCCAGAACGATGCAGTATCACTACGGTAAGCACCACAAGGGATATGTGGCGAAACTGAACAAGCTTATTGAGGGTACCAAACTCGAAAAGCTCGACCTGCCGGACATTATCCGGTCGGCCCGGGACAGTGCCAACACTGCCGTGCTGAACAATGCCGCGCAGGCCTGGAACCACGAGTTCCTGTGGAATAGCATGAGTCCGGACGGCGGCAAGCAGCCCGAAGGCAAGCTCATGGATCTGATTGCTACCGAATTCGGCGATATCGGCGGCTTCAAAGACGAGTTTAAGAAGGCGGCACTTGGCCAATTCGGCAGCGGCTGGACCTGGCTTGTGATGGACGGCAAGAAGCTACGTATTACAAGTACTTCGAATGCGGACTCGCCCGTCGCGACAGACATGCAACCGCTGTTAACGCTGGACGTCTGGGAGCATGCCTATTACCTCGATTACCAGAACGAGCGACCGGGTTACGTGACAGCATTTCTTGAAAACCTAGTCAACTGGAAGTTCGCGGCTGCAAACCTCGACTAGGGTCCAGTGCGGCAGGCACCGAAGCGGGGCACTCTCGCCCCGCTTGTTTCTGCCGCAGAGGCCTGTTAATAGCCAGGCCTCCTTGTTGTAGCAATTGGTTGTAGCAATTGGCGTTCTGAATCCGATCCCCGCCCGGCAGGCAGCATGGTTTACAATGCTGCGTCGCAGCCAACAAGAACGACTATAACTTGCACAGCAATACCTTTCTCTTGCTCAGTGGCATCCTTGTCACCGGCTTTCTTTGCCAATGGATCGCGTGGCGCGTAAAGCTGCCGTCCATCCTGTTCTTGTTGCTGACGGGCATACTGGTTGGCCCCGTCCTCGGTTGGCTGCGCCCGGACGAACTGTTCGGCGACCTGCTGGAGCCCATTGTGGCACTTGCCGTTGCGGTCATTCTTTACGAGGGGAGCCTCACCCTCAAGTTTGCGAAGATTCGCGGCCGTGGCGGAGTGGTGCGTAACCTGGTTACGCTCGGCGTGATAATTACCTGGTTTGCTGCAACGGCCGCGGCTTATTACTTCCTCGCCTGGGATATCTACCTGGCCGCTTTGTTTGGCGCCATCGTCACGGTCAGCGGCCCGACCGTCATTCTGCCCCTGATTCGCACGATCCGGCCGAAAGACTCGGTCGCCAGCATCTTACGCTGGGAAGGTATTCTCGTGGATCCCATCGGCGCGATTCTCGCGGTACTGGTTTTCGAATACATGGTTATCGTCCAGTTTGCGGGCGACGATACGGACGTCTTCAAAACGCTGGGACTGATTGTTGCGCTTGGCACGGTTCTTGGTGTGGTGGCCGGACATGCGCTGGGCGTCGTTCTGCGCAAACACTGGTTGCCTGACTACCTGCGCGACTACGCCGCACTGGCGGTCGTAATCCTCGTATTCAGTGTTGCCGAAATGACTCATAGCGAGACGGGATTGCTGGCTGTCACGGTCATGGGCGTCTGGCAGGCGAACATGCGCGACCTGGATCTCGATGACATTCTTGATTTCAAGGAAAGCCTGACCCTGGTACTGGTCGCGGCTTTGTTCATCATCCTGGCCGCGCGCCTGAATCCTGATAATTTGCTTGGCCTTGGGGCAGGAGCATTGCTGGTCTTCCTGTTCCTGCAGTTCATTGCCGGGCCGTTGCGTGCATTCGTCTCCGCAATTGGCAGCGAATTGAACTGGCGCGAACGGCTTTTTCTTGGCTGGATTTTCCCGCGCGGTATCGTTGCGGCCGCCGTTTCGGCCCTGTTTGCATTGCGGCTTGAAAACATGGGCTATGCGGGCGCCGAAAAGCTGGTGCCGATGGTGTTCGCCATTATCGTCGGCACGGTCGTTGTACAAAGTCTCAGCGGGCGGGTGGTTGCGCGCTGGCTCGGCATCGCAAACCCGGAGCCGACCGGAGCATTGATTGTCGGCGCTCACAACGTTGCACTGTGTTATGCAGAGGCACTGCACAAGTGCGGCCACCAGGTGCTGGTGGCGTCGTCCGACTGGCGCGGCATCAGCGACGCGCGTATGAAAGGCCTGGCAGTGTTTTACGGCAGCCCTGTGTCGAGTTATGCGGAACGGCACCTCGACCTGACCGGAATAGGCCACCTGCTGGCACTTTCACATCGACCTGATCTGAACGAGTTGGCATGTCTGCGCTACCGCTACGACCTGGGGCGCGACGCCGTCTACACAATTCGGCAACAATCCGAAGGGTCGCACGACAAGTTCAAAATCAGTGGCGAATCCGGCGGCCGGGTACTTTTTGGTGGCGGGTTTGCCATGAACGATATCGGCGAGTTGCTGGAAAAAGGTGCGGAGGCGCGCTCCACGGAATTGACAGACAGTTTCGATCTCGATGCGTATACAGCTCGATATCCGAATCGCCTGATTCTTTTTGTGACGACCGAAAGCGGCAAGGTGCGTTATCCAACCGGGCCCGACTCGCTGACGGCGCCGGCGGGATCCAAAGTTACTGCGCTCGCGGTGAAAGCAGACGAGCAGGTCGCAAGCGAAGAACCAGAAGCCGAAGGCCAGGCCGCATCCTGATCCGGCCCGTCACCTAATCGTTGCGTTAGCGCAATGATTGCATTAACATAGCGTATTCGACCAGCCTGCAACTTGCAGCATGCGACGGGTCAGGTCGGACAAGTATAGAACGGGGGCAACTGTCGCAGGGGGGGGCTGCATGGTAGAAACAGCGGATGTGGACAACATTCTGGAACTCGATCGGGCGTTGCGTTTTGCGCGGGCAAAACTCAGCCCGGATATCACCGCGCAACGCCTGCTAATCCTGATCGGCGTGTATCTGCACGAAGGGTTGAGCCAGCGGGACTTGCTCAATCACCTGGATTCAACGTCGATCACTGCCCTGTCACGAAACATTGCAGACCTGTCGGACCTGACCACCCGGAAGTTACCGGGACCTGGGTTGCTCGAGCTGCGCGCGGATCCGATGAACTTGCGCGTGAAGCGCGTTTTTTTGACGCGCAAAGGGCGCAACTTTGTCAGGCAGTGGCTGCTCGCAGGCGGCTCGCGTAAAGCAAGCACCTGAACGAGGGTTCTGCTTCGATAATCAGGTTCAAGCACTATCCGGGTAGCGATAAGGAAATTTGCAGCTTGCGGCCTACACCCATCTTTTCCAGCGCAGAATCAGTGCGGCAGCAACACCGCAAACCAGCATGATGACTACCGAGGCTAAGAAGCCATAGTCGCTGTTAACACCTGGCAAGCCGCCGACGTTCATGCCAAGCAATCCGGTAACAAACATCAACGGCAGAAAAATGGCCGCCACGATCGATAGTACATACATTCTGCTGTTTTGCTGTTGCGCGATAACACTCAGGAATTCTTCCTGCAGCAGCACGGCGCGCTCACGCGCAAGATCAAGATCTTCAACGTAGCGGGTAATGCGATCCGCCTCTTCGCGGAGATTCTGTGTATCCGTATCCGAAAACCACTCACCGGGGTTGCGGTAAAGCCTGTCGAGCGCGTCACGCTGCGGGGCGATAAAACGCCGCACGTTGGCGATCTGTCGTCTTGCAACGCTCAATTCGCGGCGTTTCGATTCCGGTGCTTCGGCAGATACGTGCTCTTCGTAATTGAGCAGTCGGTCCTCGATGTCATCGATAAAGTCGCCGATTCGATCGGCCAGCCGGTTGGCAAGATCAGCAAGAAATCCGTCGGAACTGGCCGGGCCTTCGCCCTCGTCGAGAGCGTGACAAATGTCGTGGATTGCCAGCAATGCACGACGGCGGGCCGAAATTACCCGGTCTTTCTCAACCCAGACTCGAATGGATACCATGTCTTCCGGATCGTCGCCCGGGTTCGTGTTCACACCACGCAGCGCGACCAGCACGCCATTGTGCAGGCTCAAGGTACGTGGACGGGTTTGATCAACGGTCAGGACATCGATGGCAACATCGGAAAGACCTGAGTGTTGCGAAAGCCAGGCATAGGTACCGTCATGATTGAAGTCAAAATGCAGCCACAGCACACCATCGGCGGCGCTCCAGCCGGCGATTTCTGCGGCGCTGATTTGCCGGCCTCTACCATCGGGCTGCAGTACATAAGCGTGTAACAAACCGTCAATCGATTGCTGTGTCGTCATTCGGCATCCTCATGACTTCCGAGTACGCGAACCGCTAGCGGGCTGGACGTTGCAAGATGAATGTCACGTTGAGGAAAAGCAATTACGATGCCACGTTCCTCGAATAATTCGGTGATGCGAAAGCGAATGTTGCTGCGAGCAGCACGCAACTCGCGCTCTCCTTCGACCTCGCACCAGAAGTAAGCATCGAAGATTAGGGCGCTATCGCCAAAATCGTCGAATACAACATACGGGGCCGGGCTGTCATTGCAATTATTCTGTTCCGTAACCGCTTGTTCGATCAGTCTCGCCACTTCGCGAACCGGTGACCCGTACGCTACTCCTACCCGGACCGTGGTTCGGATACGGTTGTCGACCAGCGTCCAGTTGGTAACATTCTTCTCCAGCAAGCTGCTGTTCGGCACCAGCAAATGCACGCCATCCGTGCGCTTGATACGGGTCGACCGATTGCCTATTCGTTCAACCACGCCGCGCATATTGTCAATTTCAATAAAATCGTCGATCCGGATCGGCTTTTCGGTCATCAGTATCCAGCCGCTGATGAAGTTGTTAATGATGTTCTGTGCGCCAAAACCAATGCCGATGGCAACTGCACCGGTGATGAATGCGAATGCGGTCAGTGGAATGTGCAGCAGGCTGAGCGCCGTGAGAAACACCAGGATCAGGATCAGCCAGTACACCACGCGACTGATGGCCTGCACGGCGTCGGGCCGGAGGCGCGTTGTAGCAAGCCTGCGGTTCAGCAGGTAAACGCTAAGGCGGCTGACAAGGTAGCCAATGAAAATAAGCAATGAGGTGAGTACAATCTGGCCTACGGTAATAGAGGTACCAAAGGGCTTAGCGTTCCAGACGGTACTCAGGTCTTCCAGCATTCCTTAAGTCTCGTTTAGCCGATCGCCTTCATACGATATACCGCATAGCCAAAATATGCGACCAGCAGAATTATTCCGGACGGTCGGCCCACGCGGGCGTGGCGCAGGAAAAAAATGGGTATCAACACGGCTGCAAAGACCCAGGAGACCATGAGATCGAGCAAACCGCCACGCGGTATCATGACCGGTGCAGCCAATGCGCTCGCAGGCAGTACGATCAGGGAATTGAAAATATTTGAGCCGATAATATTGCCAATGGCGAGATCGGACTCTTTGCGCACGGCGGCAATAATCGACGTCACCAGCTCGGGCATGCTGGTTCCGATTGCGACGACGAACAGGCCGATTACCGCAGTGGAGACGCCCAGTTGAGTGGCAAAATCGACGCTTGCCTTGACCGTTACATGGCCGCCGATAAACAACAGTGCGAGGCCACCTGTAACCAGTAGCCAGTTGTAGCCGAGTTGCGGCTTGTCGGACACGATGTTGCTTTGCACAACGCTGGTGAACAAAGCATCGTCGCGATTAGCGAGCACCACATCCTGCACCGTAATGTAAATAAAAATTGCAAATAGCAGCAGCAGTACGATGGCATCGGACTGCCCGATTCTCGGTGCCCGGTTTTCGAACACGCCGTCGAGTGCCATGACCGTTATGATCGTGGTAATCAGCAGCAACAATGGAATTTCCCGCTGTATGATCTTGCCGCGGATATCGATGGTCTGGATTACCGCCGCCGCGCCAAGTACGAGCCCGAGGTTGGCTATGTTGGAGCCAATCACGTTACCAAATGCGAGTTCGGTCTGGCCGGTAATTGCGCCCAGGATATTGACCACGAGTTCGGGTGCGCTGGTGCCGAAGCCAACGACGGTGAGACCGACAATCATCGGCGGTACCCCGTACTTGCTGGCGATGCGAGATGCGCCCGCGACCAGAGCGAATCCACCCGCGATCAAAAGCGCAATGCCAAGAACAATACCGAGGAATGCCAGCATGAGATCCCCACACGAAAACTATCGCGCAAGCTGCGAAAGGAATTTGCGACGAACTCGGGCCGGCGCAAATGTCGTGGCAACTCGTCGTCGACCAGGCTACGACCCCGGGTAGGGATGTTGTGACCGTTCATGGTTGCTTGTGGGGATTATCAGCAATGCGCGGCTTCCGGGCAAATCGAAGATCAGTCTTCTTGCATGGCCTCTTGCTGGGCTTCTTCTTCGTAAACCTGTGACGCGGTTTGGGCCACGGCCAGCGACTCGACAAAAGGCACCGGGTCGGCGACCCTGGCGTTCCGTCCACGCAGCATCCTGTAAATAATAATGAGCGTCAGCAAGCCGTGCGTATAGGCGATGAAAAGAAACAGACCGCCTGCGCCGAGCCATGTCATCGCGGCCGACGCGAGTATTGGGCCCGCAATTGCGCCGACACCGTATAAAAGTAGCAAGCCTGCCGAGACGGTTACATACTCGGATGGCAAGGCAAAGTCATTGGTATGTGCGACCGCGATCGAGTACAGCGGAAAAGCTATGCAGCCCCAGGCCGCGCCGATCAGGATGATGGAGATGAACCCGAACTGGGCTGCACCAATGGCCGCCGCCGCGCTGATGATCGTTCCGATCAGGCCCATGACAGCCAGCACGTTGCGCCGACCGACGCGGTCCGACATTACCCCGAGCGGCCACTGCGCGCCTGCTCC
>DDIS01000095.1 GCA_002338615.1 Proteobacteria bacterium UBA1844
CGTAGGAGCGGCGTCCCGCCGCGATCAAATTAATTTGCCAGGGCTGCCAGCTGATCGGCCTGGTATTCGTTCACGAGCGGACCAATTACCTGGTGCAGGTCGCCGGCAAGAATCTCGTCGAGCTTGTAGAGCGTGAGATTGATGCGATGATCTGTGACACGTCCCTGCGGATAATTGTAGGTGCGAATCCGCTCCGAGCGATCGCCTGAGCCCACCAGGAGCTTGCGTTGTTGCGCCTGTTCGGTTTCCTGGGCACGGACCCGTGCGTCAAGCAGGCGCGCCTGCAAAAGGGACATCGCGCGCGCCCGGTTCTTGTGTTGCGAGCGCTCGTCCTGGCACTCGACCACGATACCGGTGGGCAGGTGCGTCAGACGCACGGCAGAGTCGGTTTTATTAACATGTTGCCCGCCGGCACCGGAAGCCCGGTAGGTGTCAACGCGCAGGTCCGCCGGATTGATCTCTTCCGCCTCGACCTCGTCGGGTTCTGGCAGCACAGCAACGGTGCACGCCGAGGTATGGATGCGACCCTGCGATTCGGTGGCAGGCACACGCTGTACACGGTGTGCGCCGGATTCGAATTTCAGGTCGGCATAGATGCCATTGCCGCTGATACGGCTGATGATTTCCTTGAAGCCACCGTGCTCTCCTTCTCGCTCACTCAGGATTTCAACACGCCAACCCTGTGTTTCCGCGTAGCGGGTATACATGCGGTACAGGTCGCCTGCAAAAATGGCCGCTTCATCGCCGCCGGTCCCGGCGCGAATTTCGAGAAACACGTTGGCATCGTCGTAAGGGTCCGCCGGGATCAGTGCCTTCTGCAAATCGTCCACCAGCGCGTCGCGACGTTCAGTCAGCGTTTCAAGTTCATCCTCGCCCATTTTGCGAATTTCGGGGTCGACGTCGCCAGCCATTTCATGCGCATCGACGACGGCTTTGTCCAGAGATTCGAATTCGGCAAACAACCTGACGACAGGTTCAATGCGGGCATACTCTTTGGACAGGTCGCGAAACCGGTCCTGTTTGCCGATGACCTCGGGGTCCGCGAGTAATCCTGCGATTTCTTCGAAACGTTCGCGGACGGTTTCGAGCTTTGCACGAATAGAATCTTTCATTGCTCGTCAGCTTCATCCGCCGGGTCTTGCTCAACACCGAAGAGTGCTCGTGCCGTAGCAATGACGGCGTCGTTCGACGCTTCGCCCGCTTCACGCAGCCGTACGCTCGGGTTGTGCAGCATTTTTTTCATCAGTGCGGCAGTTGCATATTCGAGGACCTCATTACTGTCGGCGCCTCGCGCCAGTCGCCGGCGCGCCTGCACCAGGATTTGCTCGCGGAGCGCTTCTCCCTGGTCCCGGAGCGCCGTAATAAGCGGCGCCACCTGTTTCGAGCGTTCTATAGACAGGTAGCGGTTTATCTCGTCGTCCAGTATGCGGTTTGCATCAACCGCCGCGGCTTCACGATTCTGCTGGCCCTGCACGATCACCTTGTCGAGATCATCGATCGTATACAGGAACACGTCGTCAAGGGTAGCGGCCCGGGCCTCTATATCCCTCGGCACGGCGATGTCCACGGCGAAGATCGGGCGATGCTTGCGTAACTTGATGGCGGACTGCAGCTGTGCATAGCTCACAACCGGCTCGGAGCTGGCGGTTGACGTGATCAGGATATCGGCCTCGGGCAGCGTACCCTCGAGTTCGGACAGGGGCAGGGCATAACCGCCAAAGCGGCCAGCGAGGGCTTGCGCGCGCTCGATACTCCGGTTGGCCACGAACAGCCGGCCGATCCCTTTGCTCACCAGGTGCCTCGCGAGCAGCTCAACGGTCGCGCCGGCGCCCACCAGCAGGGCCGTGTGCTGCCTGAAATTGGCGAAAAACTGTTGTGCGAGGTCGACGGCGGCATAGGCCACGGAGACCGGGCTGGCACCAATGTCCGTGTCGGTTCGAACCTTCTTGGCAACCGAGAAACTATGTTGAAACAATCGGTTAAGTTGCTTCCCAACGGTACCTGAGGCGTCGGCCACGCGGAAAGCATCTTTCAGCTGGCCGAGAATCTGCGGCTCCCCAAGCACCATCGAGTCGAGCCCGCAGGCGACCCGGAATATATGTCGAATGGCGTCATCGTCCGATTTCTGAAACATGGAACTGCTGAACCCGGGGTCGAGGTGTCGCTCGTCGTACAGCCAGGCGGCAAGGCGCTGGTGGCTGTCCTCCTCGCACATGACATAAAATTCCGTCCGGTTGCAGGTGGACAGAAGGACTACTTCGTGCACGCCGGCAATAGTCCGCACAGCCGCCAGCGCGCGGGCGACTTCGTCGCCCACGAACACCACCTGTTCGCGAATATCGACAGGTGCCGTGGTATGGTTCAGCCCGAGAATTTTGAGCGGCATAGCTGACTTTGGCGTACGGCCGGTGCGGCACCAGGGGGAAAATGCAGTTTCAGCGCGTATCATAAGCGAACTGACGACTGAGTTCCTTGTCTCTATAGCCATTAGCATTTATTTTCATGATCATATCTGTCGCTCGACCATTGCGGTTTGCAGGGCTACTGCGGTGCCGGCAACGAAAGTTAAGGAAACAATGAAAGACAATCTATCCCGCTTGCCGGCAGCCTTTGCTGCGGCAGCAATGATACTCCTCGGCCTGTCGGGCCAGATTCTTGCAGGCACTGCCGAGCCGTCTGTCGCCAGTCAGCATGTCTTGCAGGCCGAAGTTGCCCTGCATCAGATGAAGTACAAAGAGGCCGCGCACGAGTACCGACTCGCTGCCGAGGCGGGGGAGAGCGTCGATATCGCACGCCAGGCAACCCGCATCGGCGCAAGTTACGGCTTCAATGACGATGCACTGCATGCGGCTGAACGCTGGCTGGAACTCGAGCCTGACAGTGACGAGGCCTTGTTCCATTTGGCTCGCCTGCAGTTGCGCATGGGAGATACCCGCAAGGCGAAACGCAGTTACGAAAAACTGCTCGAGCAAGGCGAAGGCGAACCGGCTGAACGTCTGCTGTCGCTGACAGGAGTGCTGGGCGAAGAGGAGGATACAGAGGCCGCTTACAAAGTACTGCGTGATCTTGCGAAACCCTACAAGGATTCACCGATTGCAAATTTCGCCGTGGCGACTCTGGCACTGCGTGCAGACGATATCAAGGAAGCAAAGTCGCTGGTCGAGACGGCACTCGAGCAGGATCCGGGTGAATGGCTGGAGATGAAAGCCAAGCTGTTATACGGGCGCATCCTGTTGCAGGAGGGTGACCCGGATGCGGCGATAGCCTATGTGGCCCGGCTCATCGGTGACGACCCGCAGCCGGATCCCGCCAAGCGTATGGAACTCGCTTTGCTGATGCTCTCAGCAGGACGTGAGGACGATGCATTGAGCCAGGTGAACCAGATTCAGTATGAATCCGGCAACAACGCAGACGCGCTGCGCCTGATGGCGATCATAAACTTCCAGCAGGAAAATCTCGATGCGGCCTGGGAGGATTTCGAAGATTTACTCGCAAGCGGCGAACACTCGATGGACGCACTGTATTACCTCGCACGCATTGCCGACTATCGCGGGCAGGTCGACCGCGCGATAGGCCTGTACTCGCAAGTCAAGAATGGCAGCCGCGCGGTTGGCGCGCAGGGCCGAGCCGCGGCGCTCGTGGCTCTGCAGAAGCACGC
>DDIS01000133.1:0-2702 GCA_002338615.1 Proteobacteria bacterium UBA1844
AGCGCGGGTACCGGCACAGGAGGCGCGGGCAGCGTCGGCCAGTATCCGGAAGAGTCTGCCGCAGAGCGCGCCGAACGACTAGGGCGGGAACTCGATGAGTCGATTGGCGGCTTCGACGAGGTCCTGCAGGAGGAGCAACGCGAGATCGCGGCCGTGGGCCGGTCGACCGAAGGCTTCGATACGGAAGGGGAAGGCGGTGGTGGCTCCGGTGGCCACATCGGGCTCGGTACACAGGCCGGCAACATGTCTGGCATGCCGAATGAACGCGGCTCCGCCGGCAGCAGTTCGGTACCCGACATTGAAGGCTTGAGCGATGAGGAAATTGCGGCACGCACGCCCGAAGACGTTGCGGTGCTGGTCGATGACGACATCATTGCGCGCCAGTTGCGAGAGGCAGCGCAAAGTGAAGATGACCCGGAATTGCGCAAGCGGCTCTGGGATGAGTATCGCAAATACAAGGGACTATGAGTGAAACGCGGTCAATGCGCATAATAATAAAACTGACTTTGCTACTCTCGTTATTGGCGCAGAGCGCCTGTTCAGTTAACGAAGTTATTACGGCCGAGGAAACCGAGCTTGACGTCGCCGTCACACCGGCCGACGAGGGCTTGTTACTCGATGTCGGCATCCTCGAGTTTGATCCGGGAGTCCCCGAGGCGAACGATCCGGAGCGCACTCAGATTCATAGTGAAATTCGCGAAGCCGAATCGCGTTATCTCGCGTATCACCTGAAGAGCACGATGCAGGGCACGGGTTACTGGGGCGCCGTGCGAGTGTTGCCGTCAACGCAGGTTTTTACGGATCTTATCGTTAGCGCCAGGATTGAAGAATCGGACGGCGAGTTCCTCAAACTCATGGTGAGCGCGCGGGATACCAGCGGCCAGCAGTGGTACAGCAAGGAATACGAAATGCAGACAGGCGTTTCGTCGTACTCGGACAGCCGTGATCGTCGCCTCGACCCCTATCAAAAAGTTTTTAATGACATTGCGAATGACTTGCACGAATTTTCGCAAACGCTGCCGCCCGATTATTTTCGGCGCTTACGGGAAATATCAGAGTTGAAGTTTTTCGCGGATATGTCACCCGACGCGTATGGCGACTACCTGTCAGTTGACGAAGATGGACTGGTAAGCATTAATCGTTTGCCGGCAGAGAATGATCCTGCAGTTGCGCGCTTGCGCCAGATCCGTGAACGTGACCGGCTGGTCGTTGATATGCTCAATGAACACTACGCAAACTTTTATTACGGTATAGCAATTCCCTATAGCTCCTACCGGAAAGCAGCGCGCGAAGAGGCGGTCAACTATCGGGAGGTAAAGCGATCTGCCGCCTTGCAGACTCTTATGGGTGTTGTGGTACTGGCGGGCTCGCTGGCCGTAGATACCGGGGATTCGAGTTACTCGCGACAACGCATGAAGCAGAGTCTGCAGGGGATCGGTATTACCGAGGGATTCGGTGCGATTATGAAAGGCGTGACGCGCAATACGGAGGCATCGATACACGTCGAGGCCATCAAGGAACTCGCCGAATCATTCGGTGCCGAAGCAGCTCCGATGGTAGTGAATGTTGAAGGTGAGGCGCGACGCTTGACGGGCACCGCGGCGGCGCAGTACGAGGCGTGGCGCAAGTTGCTGAAAGAACTCTACGAGTCCGAAACCGGGTTCAGTAATACAGTCGATGTCGGTGCGCCCGTTCGTGCGCCCGAGCCCGCGACCTGAAACAGTAGATCGCCAATGCTCCACTTAAGCAGCGGGACAAAACTCGCGAACCGCTACACCCTTGTGCGCAAACTGGGGTCCGGTGGCGATGCCACCGTGTGGCTCGCAGAAGATCGCATGACCGGCGGCGATGTCGCGCTCAAGATCCCAATACGCGATGGAGCAATCAGCGCGGCGGCTTTGCGCCTTGAGTGGCAAACGGGTATTCGGCTGATGCACTCGCACATCGTGCGAATATTTGAATTCCACGATGTCGCGCCGGGCAACGACAGTGCATTTTTCAGCATGCAGTTTATTGACGGTCCCGGTATCGCGGTACTGTCGGGCGGAGAGGTTGCTGATGTGCTGGCACCGATTGCACAGGTTGCCGATGCTCTTCGCTACGCGCATGCGAAAGATGTGGTGCATGCGGATATCAAAGCAGGCAATATTCTCCTGGACGCGAACGGAGCTCCATACCTGATCGATTTCGGGGTCGCTCTGCGACGCGAAAGTACGTCGCGCGGTGGATCGCTGATTGCATCGAGTCCGGCGCGACTGGACGGCCAGCGTGCACAGCCAGCGGACGATATTTTCGCACTTGGCGGCGTAATCTACGAACTCATCAGTGGTACGTCACCGTATTCGTCCCTGCATACCGAAGCCGATATCCGCACTCATGTTCCTCCGCTATTGACTCGTCCGGACGGCAGTGCGCTGACAGGTCGACTGCAACAGCTGGTTGCAGCGATGCTGGCCAAAGACGAATCTGAGCGGCCCGATGCCGAAGCTGTCTGCGCGGCATTACAGGAAGCGGGGATCGAAGCTGGCCCGGCGCCGCGACACTACCTGGGCGGGCCGCGAGCGTTCGCCGACCAGGCGATCGAAACCGGCAAGGTAGTTCATCATGCGCGTGCGGATACCGCGGCTCTCCAACATTCCGGGCACAAGGGACTTACACCGCGCACAGTTGGCATTGCACTAGCCGTACTCATCGGCTTTTTG
>DDIS01000133.1:2798-4118 GCA_002338615.1 Proteobacteria bacterium UBA1844
TAGCCGTACTCATCGGCTTGTTGCTGGCAGTCGTCTTCCTGTTACCGGATGCCGTACAGCAGCCAGCGGGAGGACCGGTAGCAGAGCAGGCAGACGGCATGGCCACGGGAGACGCTGCAGAAACATCCGCTGCCGCGGCCACGAGCGATGCCCTGCCAGAACGCGATGAGCGAGTACAGGCGCGCATCGCGACCGACAGGGTGCTGGGACAATTGCTAAGCAAGGTGCAGACGCTCGAAGGCCGCGCGGTCGAAAGGTGGGGCGGGCTCGCATGGCAGAAAACACTCGAGGAATACAAGGCTGGTGACGCCGCTTATCTTGTCAAAGACTACGAAAAGGCTAGCACACATTACGCTGCAGCCAGTGAGCGCGCCGACCCCTTGCTAGATCGCGTGGACAAGGTATTTGCGGAAACGCTCGCGAGCGCCAATGTCGCGCTCGAGAATGGCGATGCGAAGGAAGCGCTGCGCCTGTTTCAGTTGGCCGTTGCGATATCCCCGAATCATGCGCCAGCGAAGGCCGGGCTCACACGTGCGCAAAACCTGGACGAGGTGCTGGCCCTGACCGACCAGGGACTCGAGCTGGAGCGCCAGCTCGAACTCGATGCAGCACGCGATGCATTTACGCGCGCGATCGAAATCGATCCACAATGGCGGGTCGCAGCCGATGGCCTCGAGCGAGTCAACAACACGATTCGGCAAATGGCATTCGATGCGCGTATGAGTGAAGGCCTGGCGGCGCTTGCCAGCGAAGACTATCTCGCCGCGCGTGCCGCATTTCGAATGGCCAAGGAGCTGCGACCAGATTCGCCTGAGCCTGCTGATGGTCTGCTGCAGGTCGACCAGGGCTTGCGACTCAACAGTATCGTCGCACTCGAGAATGAAGCTCGAGGATTCGAAACGGACGAACAATGGCAAGCTGCGGAAGAAGCTTACCAGCACATACTCGAGCTGGACGGCAATCTCGCGTTTGCCAAGGAAGGGCTCGGCCGCAGTCAAGAGATGATTGCTTTGCATCAGCAACTTGCCGACTACACCAATGATCCCGACAGCCTGAGCCAAGACCGTAAAATGGCGCAGGCGACACAGCTGGTTGTCGCAATTACACGCATGGACCACATTGGGCCGCGGCTCGCCAGCGCGCGCGATGAACTGTCGCGATTGCTGAAACGTGCTGCGACGCCGCTGACGGTCGAGATCGTATCCGACGAGATGACCGATGTGTCCGTGTACAAAGTTGCTAAACTCGGTACTTTTGATCGCGTGCAATTGTCGCTGCGCCCGGGGACCTACGTTGCGGTGGGCAGCCGTACCGGCTACC
>DDIS01000133.1:4217-12359 GCA_002338615.1 Proteobacteria bacterium UBA1844
ACCAGCCGTACCGGCTACCGGGATGTGCGTACCGAATTTCGGGTGGCGCCGGAGATTGATATGCAACCGGTTGTTGTACGATGCGAGGAACGAATTTGAATTTTGAGCACCTCTTCATACGCGACGTTGACGGTGAGCGTCGTATAGAGGCACGACAACTGCCATTGCGCATCGGCACCGGCAGCGACTCGGAAATTCGGTTACCGGGTCCAGGCGGCGGGCACGTGGCACTGCTGGATATCCTGGACGGTGCACCCTTTGTGCAGCCCGTCGGTCGCGTTGCCAGCATCAGCCTTAACGGCGAACTGCTCGAAACCAGCCGGCGCCTTGCAGATGGCGACGAGATCAGTTACTACGGCAGTCGTATCCGGGTACGCGCTGATGAGCGTCTGGAGCTTGAAGTCCAGCTCGAAGACAGTGCCTTCGTCACCCGGCCGCCGGAATCGTCCGATGACGCAGCACACGGGCCTGATCAGGCCATCCAAGCGACCGCGTTTCGCCGCGCGACCGAAAGCACTGCAACACAGCTGGAGGCACAGAGCCATGTGTTGCGTAACTCGGTCGTTGCAGGTTTAGGTTTTCTTCTGCTGGCCTCCTACCTGTTATTTTCCGCAAAGTCGGTTGAATTCAATATTCAACCTGTCACGCCCGACAAGGTTTCCGTTGACGGTGGCTGGTTTCGTTTGCCACTCGGGAACCGGGTCTTGCTGCGTCAGGGAGAGTACCGGCTGCGGGTAGAAAAAGAGGGCTACTACGATGTGGAACAGGACTTCGTGGTTGACGAGGCACAAAGCAAGACAGTGAGCGTCACACTGCGTAAACTGCCGGGCAAATTGACCGTCGGAACGATACCGCCCGGTACCGGAACGGTCTCAATTGACGATACCTTCGTCGGCCCGGCGCCGCTTGGGCCGGTCGAGCTGCAGCCAGGCGAACACAGTTTGCAGGTAGAGTCGGAACGCTACTTGCCCTATACGGACATCATTCAGTTTGCAGGGATGAATCAGAATCAGCACCTGCAGGTGCAACTGGTACCAGGCTGGGCCGATGTGCATATCGATTCGCTGCCGCAGGGCGCACAGATTTATTCAGGCGAGAAATTGCTCGGTACCACACCGGCAGTGGTCGAACTGATGGAAGGGTCACATCCAGTGTCCGTCATCAAGGACAGCTACAAAGCCTGGGATGGTACCGTGATCGCCGTGGCCGACGTCGCGCAGGAGCTGCCCCTCGTCCGACTCGAAGCCGCGGACGCCAGTCTCAGGGTGAATTCCATTCCACGCGGTGCGAACGTCATGGTAAATGGCCGTTATCGTGGCCAGTCGCCGGTTACGCTGGACCTCGCACCGGATATCGATTATGAAATCGGTTTGTCCAAAGCCGGCTACGGTACCTCGACGCGCAAAGTCCGCCTGGCGTCGGCGGCGAAAGAATCCATTACCGTGGACCTGAGCGCGC
The DNA here is from genome assembly GCA_002338615.1 of Proteobacteria bacterium UBA1844. Classification (GTDB taxonomy): domain Bacteria; phylum Pseudomonadota; class Gammaproteobacteria; order Steroidobacterales; family Woeseiaceae; genus UBA1847. The sequence continues at coordinate 5,676 of DDIS01000133.1, forward strand.
GAACCGGTTCGATCAAAATCAACGTGGCGCCCGCTGATGCGACTGTATTTGTTGATGGCACGGAGCGGGGCCGTGGCACTTTGGAACTACAATTAAGTTCCGCGCCGCACCGGATCGAGGTGCGGAAGAGCGGCTACGAGTCCTGGTCGAGAACCGTGACTCCGCGTCCTGGCTACCCGCAGATCGTGACGGCGAAGTTGCGTTCCGACGAAGAAGTCGCACGCTCGAAGATCGACCCGGTGGTACAAACGGCCGGCGGGAAAAGTCTGCGCCGTGTGGAACCGGGCACGTTTATGATGGGCAGCTCGCGAAGTGAGCAGGGCCGGCGCGCGAACGAAGTCCTGTTGCCGGTGCGCATCACCCGGCCTTACTACATCAGCACGCAGGAAGTTACCAATAAGGAATTTGCGGAATTCATGCCCACACACGACTCCGGTTCGGCCGTGCACGCAACCCTCGCCGGGGATCAGAATCCGGTCGCGAATGTGACGTGGGCACAAGCCGCGGAGTATTGTAACTTCCTGAGCGCCCGCGAAGGCCTCACACCGGTCTACCAGGAACGCTTTGGCAGTTATGAGCCAATTTTGCCGTTTCCGGACGGCTATCGGCTGCCGACTGAAGCAGAGTGGGCCTGGGCCGTGCGTTTTGCAGCGAAGCCAACGGCAACGCGCTACGCCTGGGGCGACGATTGGCCACCGAAAGGCGACGCGGGCAACATTGGCGACAAGTCGGCGGCCGACCTGATACCGAGTATCCTGCCCAATTACAATGATGGCTTCGCCGCAACGGCGCCGGTTGGCAGCTTCAAGGCAAATGCGCTGGGTATTTTCGACGGTGGCGGCAATGTCGCGGAGTGGGTGAACGACTTTTACACCGTGCCAGCGCCGGGCCTGAAAGAGCCGCTCGCGGATCCGGTTGGTCCGGTAAAAGGCAGCGGCCATGTCATACGAGGATCGAGCTGGAAACACGCCGGGATGACCGAGTTGCGCCAGAGTTATCGTGATTACGGCGAGGATGCCCGCACGGACCTGGGTTTTCGTATCGCACGGAACGCGGACTAGTGGCGCGCAAAAAAACGCGCCGACCTGTGTGAGTTATTTGCCGGACGGGACACCGGCTTTCGGACACAAAAATTGATTGGACAATTGGACAACAAAGCGGTCCAAGGATCATTGATCACAACTGGATAAGGCTATGAAATTCATGAAAGTGCCAGGGCTGCTCCTGGTGCTGCTGGCGGTTCTGCCAGGCAACAATATCCATGCACAGGATGCGGCTGAGAGTGCTGATGAAACCGGGGCTCCCGTGCAATCGTCTGACGATGATGCAAGCAGCGAGGCTGTTGCACCTGCCGCGGCTGAAGCCAGGGACGAGAGCAAAGACGAAGGCGGCGAGGTCCTCGAAACGGATGATGAGAGTTACCTAGATATAGAAACCGATGAATTTAAACCCAGCGAAGTAATCCCGACGGACCAGTCAATTGCATTTCCGACTGACATCTAAGGAACAACTGACTCGATGAAGAAAAAAAATATTCCGATCGAATTTGTCTTTCAGCTTTTTGCGCTGATTATTGCCATCATTGTGGTTCATGCGTTTTACGTATCGGTTGTCAGGCCCAATGCGGCGGCAGTTATCGAGCAGCAGGCAGCGGCGTTGGAGGCCGATCCAGAATACGTCAAGGAGCGCTCGGTCTGGGTGTTGATCAAGGACCTCGAGCAGGAGTCCTGTTTTATCCTGATGTTCTGGGCACTGGCCATCATGGCATTCAAGACGGTGAAGACCCTGCAGGAGCGTCGCTTGCTCGACGTGGATTTGGTGCCGGTCGCCGATGGTATGCGGATTCTGCCCGAGGACACGCGTGAATTTGCGCGCCAGGTACAGGCATTGCCGGATGACCGCCAGCGCATGTTGCTGCCACGTGCGCTGCTGAATGCCTTACGCCGATTTAATTCCACCGGCAATATTCAGGATGTCGCGACCAGCACGCATACGGTGTGCGAGTCGGAAGCGGAACGGCTTGAGTCCGAGCTTTCGATGATCCGCTACATTTCCTGGGCGATTCCGTCGATCGGTTTTATCGGTACCGTACGCGGTATTGGCGAGGCGCTCGCACAGGCAGACAAGGCGGTGCAGGGCGACATCGCGGGCGTAACGCAAAGCCTCGGCATTGCGTTCAACTCGACCTTTGTTGCGTTGTTGATCAGCATCTTCCTGATGTTTCTCGTGCACCAGTTGCAATTACTGCAAGAGCGGCTGGTCTTCGACATCGAAGAGTATTGCGACCAGAAACTGATTCGACACATGAAAGCGGATTAGTGAATCGAAGTGACCTTGCTCATAGCAGACATTAACGACGCTTGCATTACTCTGATCTCCAAGAATGGGACTCTGTACAACGAGCCCGGCTACGCGTTGCTGGACGACGTCACGCTATCGACAGGCAGTGCCGCGTACCGGATGTCGCGCCTGCGGCCACGGCATATAAATGCGCAATTCTGGTCGGGTTTGAGTGTCGATTCTTTGCCGGACACGCGATTTCGTCATCTGTCCGCAGCAGACCTGGTTAGTCGCCAGCTCGAGCAAATGTGGCAGGCAGCGCCCGCCGACGCAGATCGCGTCGTGATTGCGGTGCCTGCTTACATGGGGGCCGAACAGTTGGGCCTCTTGCTCGGCATCTGCAATGAGCTCAAGTTGCCGGTTGCGGCGCTGGTTGACGCGGCAGTTGCTGCTACCCGTCGTGAGTATGTCAACGCGCGACCTGTACATATCGATTTTTCCCTGCATACCTGCCTGCTCACACGCATGAGCCAGGCAGAGAATGCCCGGGTTGAAAAGGCAGCAATGGTTGAAGATGCCGGGTTGGTCGCGCTGCACGACACCTGGATACGCACTGTCTCGGAGTTGTTCGTTCGGCAGTCGCGCTTTGATCCACTGCATACCGCGGATACGGAACAACAATTGCTGGAACATTTGCCTGGCTGGCTGCGGGTTGCTACAGGTGGCGGTACCGTCGTGGCCGACCTTGAAGCTGCCGGCACTACGCATAGCGCGGAGATCGAGGCGCTGGCGCTGGTCGCAGCGGCAGCGCCGCACTACCAGCGTATTATCAGCCAGCTGCGTACGCTGGTGCGTGCCGATGAGACGCCCGCGCTGCAGCTCAGCGATCGCGCGGCGCAAATGCCAGGCTTTGCAGATATGTTGAAAGCGCGCGTCGGGGGCGAAGTATTCCTGCTCGAACCTGGTGCTACTGCGCGAGGACTACTCGGTCGTTGTCGCGACATCACAGTTGGCGATGGCCCTGTCAGCCTGATTCGGCAACTGCCGTGGGACCAGGCGGCAGTGGCATTCGAGTTGGCGGCGGACAACGATGGTGGTGGCCGACCAAGCCACGTGTTGTATGACAACACGGCTTACTTGCTGGATTCGGAGGTGCTCAATTTTGGTACGCGAGCGCTGCCCGGTGAGCGTTGGGTGGGTTTGCCGGACAGCATGCCGGGAATTTCGCGCAAACATTGCGCAATGAAAATCGATGGTGGGCAATGTGTTGTTCAGGATTTCAGTCGTTACGGCACGTTCCTGAACGGTCACCGGATTGATGGCAGCGCCGTGTTGCAGGTGGGCGATTTGCTGCGCATTGGCACACCGGGATTCGAGTTGCGCATGATCACGACGGGAGACGCACGTGGCACGTAGGCGCCGTGAATCCCAGGTCTTCAGCATGTCGTTTCTAGACTGCATGAGCTGCGGCTTTGGCGCGGTAATCCTGCTTTTCATGATCATCAACGCGCAGGTTCGCGAAACCACTGAGGACGATCCGGACAGCCGGATGGCGGAAACTCACAAGCTCGAAGTCGAAATTCTCGAGGGGCGCAAGAACATGGTGCTTGCGAAGAATACGATCGAAAACCTTGAGGCCAAAAAGGAATCTGCACAGGGCCAGATCGACCAGGTTCTTGCACTGCTCGCGGAACTTCGCGCCGAGCTATCGAAGTATGACAACGACACACTGGCAAAAGTGGAGCGTGTCGAGTCATTACAGTCGGACATCGAGACACTGGAAGCGGAGGTGCAGCGGCTGCTCAAACTCGCCGCCGAACAGGAAAGTGAAGGCGATCGAATTCGAGAGTTCGACGACAAAGGCCAGGGTTCGCGGCAGTACCTTACGGGACTGAGACTCGATGGCAAGCGCACTCTGATCCTCGTGGACCGCTCGGCCAGTATGCTCGATGACACAATTGTCAATATCATTCGCCGTCGCAATATGCCAGATGCCGATAAGCTGCGCTCGGTGAAGTGGCGCCAGGTTGTGGCGAGCGTTGACTGGCTGACCGCGCAGATTCGGCCGGATACCGAATTCCAGATCTACATGTTCAACAACACCGCCGAGCCGGTTATCAAAGGCAGCGGCGGCACCTGGTTGACGGCTGCGGATGGCACGCTACTCGACGAAGCCGTCCGCGTATTACGCGGCACGCCGCCATCGAACGGCACGAATATGCGGGCCGCGTTTGCAGTTGCACGCGAGCTCAAGCCGGCGCCGGACAATATCGTGTTGTTTGCGGATGGCCTGCCGACGATGAGTGCTCCGGTCAGTAATCGCAGCACCGTCTCGAGCGGGCAAAGAGTTTCGCTGTTTCGCGAAGCGGTACGCGAAATACCGGGCAACATTCCGGTCAACGTACTGTTGTATCCCCTGGAAGGCGATTTCGAGGCGCCGATCCTGTATTGGGCCATGACTTTCGAGACCGGCGGATCGCTGATCAGCGTGAGCAGGGACTGGCCATGAAACGTCGACGTAACATCGAGGCTTTCAGCCTGTCGTTTCTCGACTGCATCTGTTGCGGTTTCGGCGCCATAATTCTGCTCCTGGTGTTGAGCAAAATTTACGAGCCGGTGATTATTGAAAAGACCCAGGACGATCTCGAATCGCTGATAGCAAGATTGCAACAGGAATTGTTTGATATTCGTGGTGAGACCACAGCTTTGAATCGCGAACTGACGGCGGTGCGTGCACAAACGTCTGAATCGACGACACAGCTGGCGAGATTGCAGGGCGAACTCGACACGGTGCGTGGCCAGTACATCCTGGCGGAGCAGGAAACCGAATCGCTCGCCGACGAGGGACAGTTGCGCTCGGTCAAGCAGCGTCTCACTGAAGAGATGATACGCCTGCAGCCTTATTATCGTGCCGCGGACGATGATGCAGTCGCAGGTATCCCCGTGGACAGCGAGTACGTGATCTTTGTGGTTGATACGTCGGGTAGCATGCAACAGTTCAACTGGGACCGCGCAATAGAAAAGGTTGAGGAAACATTGAATGTATACCCCGAGGTCAAGGGTATCCAGATCATGAACGACAACGGCAAGTACATGTTCCAGCAGTACGCCGGCAAATGGATACCGGACACGCCGGGGCGCCGCCAGGCTATTGTGAACACGATGCGTACCTGGCGGCCGTTCAGCGACAGCAACCCGGCCGATGGCATTATTTATGCTATCAATACCTTCTGGTCACCCGACAAGAAGATCAGTATTTACGTATTCGGCGATGAGTTTTCTGGTCGCTCGGTCGAAAATGTTGTGCGGCAAATCGAAACCGTGAACGCCGCTGGCCCGGACGGCAATCGGCTCGTGCGCATTCACGCGGTTGGCTTTCCCTTGCTGGACGTCGGCGGTGGGGGCATCCCGCCAACGGCACGCCAGTTCGCACAGCTGATGCGCATCCTCTGTGATCGCAACGGTGGAACCTTCGTGGCATTGAGCCGCCGCGGGTAGAAATTTCCACCTGCGCCATAATTCGCCATGATTGATCCCAGGCTTCGCACGATGCGGTCGTTTCGAGTTCTGAATTCGCGCATGTAATGTTTCCAACGGCGGCCAGCGTGGCTGCCGAAACCCTGGAGACATCTCATGCGTAATTTTATCTGCACGATTAGCTGCATTTCCTTGTTCGCGCTTGTGCCGACAGCGAATGCGGCAGCAAGCTCGAAAGAGGAGTCAATTGGCGTAGGCTCTGGTCTTGTCATCGGCGCACTGGCCGGCGGGCCGGTTGGTGCCATCATCGGTTCCGCAATCGGTGCCAAGCTTGGTGACAACGCACACAAAAAGAATAACCGCTTCGACGCAATGAGTTCCGCGCTCGATAAGTCCCGGCAAACCATCGACAACCTGGAACTCGATGTGCGAACACTGACAGCCGATCTTGGTACGTCGACCGCAGATCTTGCACGCCTCGAGCGCAATGCGAGTCCCGAGGCCGTTAACCTGTTGCAGACCGGCATTGAAATGGATCTGTTGTTTCGAACCGATGAAGATGCGATGACCGATGCAACCCGGGGACGATTGACGGACCTCGCAACAGCGCTCGCGGCCATGCCCGGCATCAAGGTACAACTCGATGGCTTCGCCGATGAACGGGGCAGGACGGACTATAACCAGGCCTTGTCGGAGCGGCGCGTCGAATTCGTACGCGAGCAACTGCTGGCGGCGGGCATGGACGGCAGCCGCATCAGCAGCAACGCGCACGGCGAAGTGCAGAGCAACGACGCCACGGCAGATGATTTTGCCCTGGCGCGCAAGGTGAGTCTGAAGGTCTTCATCGACGATTCACAGGCGTACGCCGCGAACCCGAATTAATTGTGTAAATCCGAAATTGTGGCTGATCGCGGCGGGACGCCGCTC
>DDIS01000157.1 GCA_002338615.1 Proteobacteria bacterium UBA1844
GGGCACCGGCTGCGCTTCTCCCGCGCCGGCGCGGCCCCAGGCTTTGAGCATGAGCTCCTGCGCCAGCCAGGCTTTTGCCGGGATGTATGCGCCCTGGCCCAGTTGCCAGAAGCCTATGCCAAGCAGGCACGCCACGAGAAGTACGCGCAGCCGACTAGGCAACAAGGACATGGCGGGATGACCGTCGAGGCGTCGTCACTAGCATTAACATGAAAGCTGCCAATAGCCATGCGAAGCCTGTTGTTAGCAATTCCCTGGCATTCGTTGCGGTTGCCGGGAAACCAAAAATTGCCTCGGCGCTCTGCCCCCAGGCCATACGGTTTGCCACCTGGTCGCGACGCAGCGGATCGCTGCTGGCACGCGCCGGCGTCTTGTCCACAGCGACGAGGCTCGTGTACTGACTGACAAGATGATGCGCCAGCGCGGTTGCCGTGACTGCGCCACGCACCTCGTCGGCGTCCCGGCCGCGCCTTCCCGCGTCCAGCAAATCAGCGATACGCGCTCGTGCCCAGAGCGCCGCGACTCCTATACTTTGCTCGCGTTCACTTTGCTCACCACTATGTTGCTCGCTGCCAGCGCTGCTCAGTGACAGTTCATGCTGCCAGGCTCCATGCAGTGTGTTGCCGCTGATGCGGATCGTCCCGGCGCCGTCTATCGGACCGCCGATGCGCGCTTTCACAAGCACAGGTTCGCCCGCATACAAATCCGGCACGACAGACGGATAGCTCTGGGCGATTACGCCGCCCGGCCAGTCGACCGTGATATTGGTCACCTGCGGTTGTTCGATTTTCTCGAACAGGCGATCCATTTTCTCGCCAACTTCATTCAGCGCACTGATCATCGTAAAACTGCCACGCCCCACTTCCGCTGCTTTGCGCATGAACCAGCTGTTCGGCGCGGACCCGATACCAATGGTGAACAGGCGACCCTGGCCCAGACGCTCGCCGATGAGGCTGAACAGTTCTTCTTCATTGCCTACGGCGCCATCGGTAATAAAGATGACCTGCCGCAGGTGACTTTCGTCGGGCAGCTTGTGCAGGGCAAGTTCCAGTGCGCCACGCATTTCGGTGCCACCTTCTGCTTCAAGACCAGCTACGAACTGTTCAGCCAGCGACAAACTGCGCGCATCGACCGGCATGCTTTGCCGGAACAGCGGCACCGAGTCTGAACTGAACGCGATCACGTTGAATTCGTCGGTCGCGCGAAGCCCCTGCAGCGCGCGTTGCAAGGCGCGTTTCGCCTGCGCGATCGACGTGCCGTGCATAGAGCCTGAAGTATCGATGATGAAGATCATTTCGCGCGGCATCGCATAACTTGCATCCGGCTCACCGGCCGGCGGCATCACCATCAGCAGGTAGTACGGCACATCGTTGACTGTTTCGGTAAACACCATGGCCTGCGGCTCACTGCCAATGATGGGGCGCCATACGAGCTCGAAATCGTGGTCCAATGGCACCGAAGGGCTTTTCAGCTGAATATCGTAGCGACCGCTTTGTTCTTTAACTGTTATCGGGTGATAGCGGCTGGCGATAATATCCAGCGGCATGCCGGCGTTGAGCGAGATATGCAGGCTTGCGTTCTGGTCTTTGGCACGCGCCACCATCGGTGGCGAGATTAATGATGCATCCGCGACCTGGCTGGTGTCGGCGGACCAACCATTGCCCTGGCGATCCGGCAAGGAAGTGCCGGGCATGTAGCGCGGCGTCAGTGTCATTGGAAAACGCAGACTGAACTTGCCGTCCTCATAGCGCAAATCCTCGAGATACTCGATCTCGACAATGACAGTCTCACCCGGTGCAATATTCGCCACGGCGGTCGTAAACAGGTTCGGCCGTTGCTGCTCGACCAGGCTCGCGCGCTTGCCAGCCGCGCGCGCCGCTTCGTATTCTTGTCTGGCTGCTTCTTTCTCACGAATCTCGCCCTCGATGAAACGCTCGCCAATATGAAGACGCATGTGATCGACCGCTGCCTGCTCCGGTAATGGAAAGACATACACACCCTCGGCCCAGTCCGCCCCGGTGTTCAGAAAGGATTGTCGTACTGACACCCGTGCCACGAGGCCGTTGATTTGCATGTCGACATCGGTATCGACTGCGGTGGCGACTTGGTAGCCAGTTGCCATGCGCAGCAGCAGGCTGCCCGCCTGGACCGTCTCGGGCAAGGCACCCTCGGCGCGTCCCGGGTTGGAGGCCAGTAACAAAGCGAATGTGCAGGCAAACATGAGCGCAGTCAGCCAGCCGAACGGGGCCAACCGATTATTTCGGTCGCTTGTTGCGAAAGGGGTGGATGTCATTGCCGGGCTCCTTGGGCTGATGGGGAGATTTCAGCAAGGCATTCCGGCGGGCCGACGACTGCGGCATGGCAATGCAAGGATAGAATGTGGCAAATTGTGTACGAGGAGTCTGCGCTGACGTACAGACATCCCAAGGAGAGAAGAGTGGCCAAACGTATCGCGATCGTCGAAGACGAGGCGGCAATTCGGGAAAACTACAGCGCTGCATTCAGACGCGAGGGTTACGGCGTCGATGCGTACGACGCGCGCAAACCCGCGCTCGCGGCATTCGAAACGCGTTTGCCGGACCTCGTGGTCATCGATATTAACCTCAAGGACGATGTAGAAGGCGGGTTCGAACTCTGTCGCGCTTTGCGTGCGCGGGCGCCCGAACTACCCATTATTTTTCTGACAGCACGGGACAGCGAGTTTGATGCGGTGTCCGGTTTGCGCCTTGGTGCGGATGACTACCTGACCAAGGACATCAGCCTGCCGCACCTGATGGCGCGTATTGCCGCGCTGTTTCGCAGGCTGGATGCAATCCGGGAGCCGCAAACAAAAGACAACCGTATCGCACGCGGCGATCTTGAAATTGATACGGACCGAATGAATGTCTCCTGGCAAGGCCGGCCACTCGGCCTGACCCTGACCGAGTTCTGGCTGGTCCATGCACTTGCTCGTTATCCCGGGCATGTGAAGAATCGCCAGCAACTGATGGATGCCGCGCAGGCCGTGCTGGATGACAATACCATCACGTCGCATATCAAACGCATACGTCGCAAATTTGTTGCCATCGATCCGGACTTCGATGCCATCGAAACCGTCTACGGCATGGGTTATCGCTGGCTGGGCGATTGAGAGCAGACAAGCGATGAACCTGAGGCGGCAACTATTGCTGGTCAGCCTGCTGACCCTGATGTTGCCATGGGCCGGTTGTCAGTTTATTCGTGAGACCGAATCGGCGCTGCGCACGACACAACAACAGATGCTCGCGGGGACCGCGCGTGCGGTAGCGGATTCGTTGTCCCGTTACCCGGAAGATTTCCCTCTGCGTGATGATGCCGAGACGGCAGCTGTAAGGAACAACAACCAGCTATATGGCCACCAGTTGCAGGCCGAACCGGCGATCGACGGCTACTTCTCCGACTGGACAATAGGCGAAGAGTCCCTGCGCGAAATGCCGGGCAGCGATGGCGCCATACGCTACGCAATCGGACTGCGCGGCTCCTACCTTTACCTGTACGTTGCTGTATCGGACCCGCATGTTGTCTATGCAGATGTCTCGTCGATGGCCAATGCCGATGGCCCTGCGTATGCCGATCGTGTCGAACTGGTCAGTTCCAATCCTCCCTACCTCGAAGAGCGCTTCTCTTTTGCCGCGGAAGCACCAGGACCCGTGGTTGCCTATTTGCAAAATTCGTTCGGCTTTTCGGCCGACGCGACGGTGCGTGCCTATTGGCAGGACGTACCGGCTGGCTACCGGCTTGAGGCCAGGATACCGAGATCGAAGCTGGGCACGCACCTGGGGCTGGTCGTGCAAAACACGAGCAATGCGACAGATATCGGGGTGCGCAACTCGAGCTACTCGACCACCTCGCCCGGTGAGTTTGTCAGCGTGTCACCTGAGTTGGGTCGCGTTGCCAGCGAACTTGTACAGCAAGGCATGCGACTTATTGTGACCGACCCAAGCGGATGGCGCATAGCAAGCGCCGGCAATGTCGAAACCAGTAGTCGACAGTTGGCGCAAGGTGTGTCGCGCTGGTTGCGATACGCGTACGACGCAGTCGTCGAGTCCGGAACCAGGGTCGCGCTCGCGGAGCCGGACGCCAGCGGCCGGGAACAACAAGACTATGTTGTCAGTGCATTGGCCGGTAATCCCGATACGGCCTGGTTTCGCAGCAAAGACAGCAGTCGCGCCATCGTCGCGGTGTCGGAACCGGTCCGCAGTGGCTCAAACATCATAGGCGCCGTGGTCCTGCAACAGGGTACCGACGCCATCCTGAGCCTGACGAACAAGGGCCTGGCACGTTTGATGAATGTAACGCTCGTTTCCATGTTACTGCTCGCTGCAGGTTTGCTCGGGTATGCAAGCTGGCTGTCACGCAGGATTCAGAAGCTTAGCGATGCCGCGGTTGATGCGCTGGCACACGACAGGCTGCAGACGAAATTGCCAAGTTCCGGAGCGACGGATGAAATCGGCAAGCTGTCGCGCAGCTTTTCCAGTGTCCTCGCGCAGCTCGGCGACTACAACGAATACCTGCGTACACTGGCGTCGAAGCTGTCGCACGAAATGCGTACGCCGCTCGCTATCGTTACCTCGTCGCTTGAAAATCTCGAACAGGAATCGCTCAGCGAGTCATCGGCCGCGTACACCGCGCGCGCGAAAGGCGGCGCGGATCGCTTGCGGCGGATTCTTGGCGCAATGAGTGAGGCGAATCGTGTTGAGGAACTGGTCAAGAATGCCGAGATGGAAGAGTTCAATTTGGGTGCAGTACTCAAAGCAAGCGCTACGGCGTATCAGGACATATACACCACGCGGCGATTTGAGGTCGACGTGGCAAACGACAATCCCAATGTGCACGGCTCACCTGAACTCGTTATCCAGATGCTCGACAAGCTGGTCGATAATGCGGTCAGCTTCAGCGCGGAAGGCGACACCATCGAGCTTGGCCTGCACGCCGACGGTCCCGCGCTGCGGCTTGATGTAAGCAATCCCGGCCCGGCACTGCCGGAGACGATGCGCAGCCAATTATTTGATTCAATGGTTTCTGTCCGTGCCAAACGCGATGACAAGCACCTCGGCCTGGGACTTTATATCGCCCGTATCATTGTCGCTGGCCATGATGGCCGAATTGACGCTCGGAATATTGACGGTGGGGTTTGTTTTTCTGTCTGGTTTCCGTGCGTGTGACCGGTTGTTGCCAGTTAGCTGGCCTGTCCCGGGTCAGGTTTTGATGTCGAAAAATCCTGGCTCGTAGACGCGCGCACCACGCTCGCGTCATCGTTGGCGGCTCAGCGGGTGGGTGCGTGTGGCAACATTGAGTGCATCGAACAGGTAGCGTTGGCGTTGTTCCTATTCACGCGCAGCCTGCTGCATGCCCAGTACGGCAAGATCCCAATCCATGTGTTCCCCGGCACGCCACTCGGGAATGCCGGTAGTCCTGTCGATCGGATACTCGTCGTTGTCGAGTTCACGCTGGAAGTGCTCGTAAGCATCTTCGTCAATGGTTCTGCCAGGCCAGTAGTCGGGGAGTACGGAGGCATCCGGTGCGTTGAACAGGATCTCGCCGCTTGACGTTCGCTGGCAGTCGAATCCGCCCTCGTGCACCAGCCGGTGATGATGCCGGCACAACAACACCAGGTTGGCAAGGCTGGTCTCACCACCGTCGGCCCAGTGCTCGATGTGATGACCATCCACAAACTTCTGGCTGGTACAGCCCGGGAAACGGCAGCCACCGTCGCGTGTTTCCGCGGAAACATGCACCACTGCCTGGTAGCGATCGGCGCCTGAAACACCAACCGGCAAGTTATTGAGATAGGTCTCGGCGACATCGGCCAGTGCATCGGCACGGCGAGCGGGCAGGGGCTCGGCGCGGTAGTCGGTACGGCTGTCTTCGTCCTCCCGGGGATTTTCAGCGCCTGCGCCGGATGCACGCCCCGACCCGGACTCAGCCTCCGATGTTTCCGCGGCAACATCATTGACCGTCTGGTCAGTCTCTGCCGCCCGGTACCGATCGTCTACGGCACGCTCCAGCGCTTTGACAATCAAGGCACCCTGCTCAGGCGGTACCCGGCCCGAGAACACCAGGCACCCGTCTTCGTCGTGGTGGTAATCGAGGTAACGCTCTTTGTGTTGCTTATTGCTGTGCTCAAGATACTGCATTGGATTCGGTGCTGGCCATGGGTCCCTCCGGCGCTTCAATTTGCAATGATTGACGGCTGTATGAATGACCAGTAGTATATCATAAGTTACTGTTATTGCTATAAAAAGGTCTTACAATATGAGCCATAATTTCTGGCTGGGAGAACACGCGATGCACAAGAGTCGATTGGCAGGATTCATCATCGATTGCGAAACAGACGACCTGCGAGCTGGCACGAAATTCTGGAGCCAGGCGCTTGGCTATCCGACGAAGCCGCCGTCTGAAGCCGAAGAAGGGAAATACACCCTGCTCGATACCGGACCGAATAATCTGCACATCGAATTGCAAAGCGTCGATCATCCAAGCAGGGTTCACCTGGATATCGAAGCGGACGATATCGAGGCCGAAGTCGCGCGACTGGAGCAACTCGGAGCAAAGCGCCTGAAGAAGGTGCGCACCTGGGTTGTTATGGAGGCACCTACAGGTCATCGCTTTTGCGTCGTCAAACCACAGCGAGCGGACTTTGACGAGGCAGCTAATACGTGGCAACCATAACACTGCTAATCATCGGCTTTTCGGTTTTCAGTGCGGCAATCCTGTTGATTGCCTATGTCTTCTTTCTCAAGGACATGCAAAAAACAGTACTCGGCGTAGTTGCCTGCGCGATTCTGCTCGGATCACTTTGCGGTCTTCAACTATTCCACCTCGAATTCCTTCAATCCGGTACTGACCTGTTTGATTCTCGACTTTATGCCGTGCTGCTAATCGCGACGCCATCGGCCTTCTATTTCTTCAGCCGGGAAATTCTCCTCCCGAATTCCGGTCTTTCCGGGTTGCAGGCGCTCCATCTTCTGCCGCTGTTCCTTGGCTTTATCCTGCCCGTTACGTTTGTGGTACCGGTGGCCCTTGCTGTGGGTGCAGGATATTCCGTATGGTTTGCACGATTTGTTTTCGGCATGAGAAAACACGTACGGCGTTATCGATTCGAAGTGTTCTTTTTTTCGTTCTTCGCGCTTCTCGCCCTGTTGGTGCTCGCTCTCGCATTTCTAAGATCACATATGCCGCCGGCTGTCTTCTACATCGCCTATGCCAACTTCACTGGTATTTCGCTGATACTGGTGACCCTGACCCTGGTTGCCTTTCCCGAATTGCTTCTTGATATTTCGGACGCTGCAAAACTTTCGTATGAGAAATCTACCCTCAACGAAGTCAACATTGATGCCAAACTGGCTCAACTTGAAACCGTAATGCGAGATGAAAAATTGTTCCAGAATGAGGAGCTCAATCTTGCGATGCTAGCCGAGGCGTTGATGCTTACAAGTCACCAGTTATCGGAGTTGATCAATCGTCAATTCGGCTACGGGTTTTCCAGATACGTACGTGAAATTCGTGTCGCGGAGGCCAGGAAATTGCTGCAGGATGATCGTCGATCCTCGGTGCTCGCTATCAGCATGATGACCGGCTTTCGATCGCAATCAAATTTCTATGCCGCATTTCGCGAAATTACCGGCGAAGCACCCGGGAACTACCGGAAAAAGCGACAACCCAACGCCTGATATTACCGAATGATCAATTCGGAATATTCATAAGCCATTGAATAAACGGCCTTTTACCAATAAGTGTTCCTGAATGAGGAAACAGGAAGAGTGGCATGCTTCGGAGTTCTATTGTTCATACCGCGCCTTTCGAATCGGGCGCGGTTGAACCACAACAATGGAGATTTGCCATGCTAAATTCTGTCAATTACATGATCTATATTTCGTTCAGTGTCTTTATTACCGTTTTTGTTTCTCGAACGCTGAGCAAGAATGGCCTGACCTTCCTGGTCGCCGGTTTTCGCGGTAACAGGGAGCTCGCCGCCTCGACGAACCACCTGTTGGTCGTTGGCTTCTACCTCGTTAACCTGGGCTTCGTCTTGTTACGTATGCGCACCGGCGTAACAATCGACAGCTTCGAGCAGCTGATAGTTTATCAGGCATCTGGTCTCGGGTTAGTCTTGCTGGTGCTGGGTCTGGCACATTTTTTCAATATGTATGTGATCAGCCGTATAAGCCGATCCAATCTTGATTTTCTTGACCGGATCAGCGAAAACGAGTCCGCAGCCTGATGAGCCGTGCATGCGATGTCGGTACGTTATTCGTGTCGCAATGCCACTCCGACAGGGACCAAACAGGACACCCGTGTTGCCAGCGTCGTTGCTAATAACAGCGCTGGTAGCGCCTTTCCGGGCCAGATCCCACCGGTCGCCTTGCGAATGACGCATCGCCCGCGGCTCCGGCCGCTTGCAGCGGGAGCACCGCGAACAGGAATGGCTAATAACCACCCCAAAAGGCAGGTGACGTAATTAAGGGACCAGGAGGCCTGCGAAAAATTCGATGGGGCGGAGGTAGACGAGGAAAACGTGGAGGAGTGCGAGTTATTTATTTCTATCGGGCGAGAATGTCCTGTATATATTTTCTGACCATCTATCTAAAGTCTGAAGTAAGAGACTTGAGCAAATCTGAAATTAGGATACTACGGCAATCACTTGAGCAATTTGCGAAGGGCTGAAATAGCGAAGCGAAGCTTATTTGAAGAAATCAAAGAAGGCCTTGATGCAATTCGTGAAAATCCGCATGCGTTGCGGCCTCATACCTTGTTTCCTCCGGATATCAAGGGATTTCGGCGCAAGCTCCAACTGTCTCAATCAGAAATGGCGACGTATCTGGGTGTGAGCAAAAAAACGTTTCAAAATTGGGAACAAGGTGTACGCAATCCGACCGCGTCCGCACAGACACTGCTTCGTATTCTGGAAAAAGAACCGGCAGCGGTGATGCGCGCCCTGCGCGCGTAACAAACAAGGCGATAAACCGACGTAGTACCCAGAACGCGGAAAACCCGCTCACCAGACCCCAAGAAACTTCGAAATACTCTTCGCCGCCTCGCGACCCTCGTATACAGCGGTTACAACGAGATCGGAACCGCGCACCATGTCGCCGCCAGCGAATACTTTCGGGTTCGTGGTCTGGAAAGGAAAGTCACCGTGTGTTGCAACGCGAGTACGGCCGCTGGGCAGTGATTCAATTGCATTTTCCCCGAACCATACGGGCGGATTCGGGCGAAAGCCGAATGCGATGACGACCGCGTCCGCGGCCAGTATCTCTTCGGTACCCGGCACGACTTGCGGTTGCCGCCGGCCATCGGCGCCGGGTGCACCGAGCCGTGTCTCCACGACCTTCACACCCGTCACCTGCTGCTCGCCGACGATCTCGATCGGCTGCCGATTAAACAGAAATTGCACGCCTTCTTCCTTGCTGTTGGCCACTTCGCGCCTGGAGCCCGGCATGTTTGCCTCGTCGCGACGATAGGCGCAGGTCACGCTGGTCGCGTCCTGTCGAATGGCTGTACGTACGCAGTCCATACCGGTATCGCCGCCACCGAGAACGACAACTCTCTTGCCAGCGAAATCTATGTAGTCCTGCGGCTTCTTTTCTATACCAAGCAGGCGATTGATGTTTGACAGCAGGTACGGCAGTGCGTCGAACACGCCCGGCATGTCCTGTCCCGGCAGCTCGCCCGATACAAATTTGTAGGTGCCCATGCCGAGAAACACCGCATCGTATTGATCCACCAGATCGGCAAACGCGATGTCCTCACCAATGTGGGTATTCAGGACGAACTCCACGCCCATGCCTTCGAGTATCCTGCGCCGCTGCCGCACCACTTCTTTCTCGAGCTTGAATGGCGGAATACCGAACGTCAGCAAGCCCCCGATTTCGGAGTAGCTGTCGTACACAACCGAACGGATACCCTCACGCGCGAGTATGTCCGCCGCCCCCAGGCCGGCGGGCCCGGCACCGACAATCGCGACGCGTTTGCCAGTGTCAGAAACATTTGACATGTCAGGTCGCCAGCCCTGCTTGATGGCTTCATCGGTAATGTACTTTTCAATATTGCCGATACTGACCGCACCCATCTCGTCGATCGTACAGGCACCTTCACAGAGCCGGTCCTGTGGACAAATGCGGCCACAAATTTCCGGCAGCGAGTTTGTCTGGTGCGAAAGCTCCGCCGCTTCGAACAACTTGCCCTGTTCGATCAGGTCGAGCCAGTTAGGAATGTAGTTGTGCACCGGGCATTCCCATTCGCAATAGGGATTGCCGCAGGACAGGCAACGACCCGCCTGCTGCGTGGCATCGGCGCCATCGTACTGCCCATAGATCTCGCCAAAATGCTGCACGCGCTCCTCGGCCGCCTCCTTTTCAGGACTCGTCCGCGGAATCTCGATGTACTGCAGGGGGTGTTTGGACACTAGTGCCGTACCCCGTGAGTAACGTGCC
>DDIS01000189.1 GCA_002338615.1 Proteobacteria bacterium UBA1844
CGGGACGGCGCTCCTACGGGTAAATTGAGCGACGACCACGGCTGGAACAATGATCGCGCCGGGACGACGCTCCTACGGCATGCCGCGCGTGAGCAGGCGCGTGCCGGCAATCTCGCTGCGCAGGATGGCCGAGACCTTGTCGGCCTGCATCGGGCGGCTGATCAAGAAACCCTGTGCGAGATCGCAGTTGCAGGACTTCAGGAACTCGAGCTGGCTTAGCGTTTCCACGCCTTCCGCAGCCACTTCAATGTCGAGGCCCTGCGCCATCGCGATGGCGGCGCGGATAATGCGCTGGTGGCTCTGGTTGTCCGCGACGTCTTCAATGAGTGAATGATCGAGGACAAAACTGTCGATAAAGCCGTTGTCGAGTGACGCGAAAGAGACGTCACCGATGCCGAAATGATCGAGCGACAGGCGTATTCCGAGCTTGCGTAAACCGCGCAGGGTTTCGATTTCCGCACTGCGCTTGCGCACGATGTCCCCATCACCGATCTCGAGCTCGATGCAGCCGGGATCCAGTGTCGAGTTCGCAATCGCATCGGCCACGCAATCGATCAATCTCGCATGCATGAGCTGGGCGGGCGAAATATTGATCGCCATCGAAAGGTCCGGTAACTCGAATTGCCGCTGCCACGCCGCAAGTTGCCGGCAGGCATTTTCAATTACCCAGTCGCCGGCCGAATGAATGAGGCCGCTGCTTTCAAGAATGGGCAAAAAGCGACCCGGTGGCAGCAGCCCGAATCTCGGGTGCTGCCAGCGCAACAGCGCCTCGAGGCCGATAAGGCGCCCGGATGCGATGTCGATGCGCGGCTGGTAGTGCAGGAGGAATTCGTTGCGTACCAGTGCATGACGCAGACCGATCTCGAGTTCCTCGCGTTGCGCAAGTTTCGTATTCAGCGTGCTCGAATAATACTGAAAGCGTCCTCCGCCTCGTTTCTTGGCCTCGAACATTGCAATGTCCGCGGCTTTCACGAGACGCTCGGCTTCGGTGCCGGAGTCGGGGCTGATCGCGATACCGATACTCGGTGTCGCGTACACTTCGCTGCGACGGAGTGCGTATTTTTCCGACAGCACCAGGACCAGTTTCTGGGCGGCCGCTGCAGCATTGCCCAATTCGTCGAAGTCCTCGAGACAGACGACAAACTCATCGCCGCCCCAGCGCGCAGAGAAATCGCCAACGCGCAGGTTATTCTGCAAGCGATTCGCGACCTCGCAAAGTACCGCGTCCCCCGTGTCATGGCCGAGCGTGTCGTTGACCGATTTGAAACGATCGAAGTCAATAAAAAGAACTGCCAGCGGTGTTGACTTGCGCTGGCTGCGACCGATGGCGCGTTGCAGGTGCGCGCTGAATGCATTGCGGTTTGGTAAGCCGGTCAGTTCATCGAACTGCGCCTGTTTTTTAAGAGCGTTCGTTTGCCGGGTTGCATCCGTCGTGTCACGAAAGGTGATAAGACCGCCAATGAGTTCGCGCTTGCCGTCGTAGAGACCCTGGCCGTTGATGCTGAGCCACATATCCGGTTGTTCGGGCGCACGATAGATAGCCGTGTGGTTGGAGAACTTCTCGCCGTTGCGTGCGCGTACCAGCGGCAGCGCTGCCGAATTGCGCACGCTGGCGCCGTTGCCGTCGATACAACAGAAGGTTTGTTCCCAGTCGGAGTCCGGTTGCCAGCGGGCCCCGAGCCCGAGGATGCTGCGGGCGGCGGGGTTGATGTCGAGGATCCGGCCGGCACGGTCTGCAACGATCACGCCGTCATTGATATTGCGCAGGACGGACAGCACCGTCACGTCGGTATCGGACAATCGCCGCTGCAACAGGTGGCGTCGGACTGCGTGTTCGATGATCGACTCCTGTTCGTCGGCGGAGACGTCGTCGATACAGATATAGGCGGCCGCACCGGCTTCCACGGCAGCGATACCGCGCTGCTCGTCTGCTTTCATCGTCAGCGCAATAACCGGGTAGTCGTGCAGGCTGCGCAACAGATCGGCGAGCTTTTGTTCCGCATCGGGAGCACCCGGCCCGGTCGCGAACATGACGACGTCGATGGTTGCGGGCATGTTGACGGGCGGCTCGAGCGTACCGGCACGCGTAAGCATCGTGCAGCAAGCCAGAGTTTCAAGTTCACAAAGGTATCCGGACGCAAACGAGCTTTGTCCGAGAAATAGAATCGAGTGCCCCGCCATAGATTGTTCTTTGAGTTTCTCGCTGCCCCAGAGGTGGCCAGTATTGAGACGGGCCAGAGGAATAGTAACTTAATTTCCGAATCTATACAGGCGCGAGACGGCTCAATTGCCGAAAAGAACCAGCCGTGCTTCAAACCGTCCGGGGGCAGGGAGCATCCAAGCTACAGTAATAACGGAGATCGAACCTATGGCCGCAGTGGCAACAGCACTGCCCCGCGCGCTCATCGAGGACTATAGTCGGAATATGCAGGTAGCGACCAGGCCGACAATCAGCGACGAGACGCGCTGGATTCAGCGTGCACAGGATGCGGATGCAGGTGCATTCGAGGCGCTGTACCGCATGCATATCGACCGGGTGTATGGCCTGTGCCTGCGCATGACGGGCAATGTCAGCGAAGCGGAAGACTGTGCCCAGGAGGCGTTCATCCAGGCCTGGAACCAGCTCGGCCGCTTTCGCGGTGACAGCGCGTTCGGCACCTGGCTGCACCGAATCGCGGTCAATGCCGTGCTCGGGCGCATGCGCAAGTCAAAGCGCGAGCAGGACCGGATCCAGGCGGCTCACGAGGTTTCCTCCGCGCCAGCCTCGTGCGAGGACAACGGCAGCCTGAGGGATCTCTCGGACGCGGTCGACAGGCTGCCGGAAGGGGCGCGGCACGTCTTCGTTTTGAACGGAATTTATGGCTACAGCCACGAAGAGTCGAGCGACATGCTCGGCATTGCCGTGGGTACCAGCAAAGCCCAGTTGCATCGCGCGCGCAGGTTGCTGGCGCAGCAACTCAAAGAACAGGGGTACGAAGCATGAACACCCAACATGACGACAAGCTGCTCGAAGATGCCGCAAGACTCGCCACCGATATCGCGCCGCAGCGGGACCTGTGGCCTACCATCGCAGCCGGGATCCAGGCACCCCGGACGGCCCGTCAACCGCGCTATTTTGCCCAGGCGGCGGCCGTGTTGTTGCTGGTCGCAGCGACATCGATGCTGACTTATACGCTGACCAAAAAAGCGCCGGGCATAGTCGAGGTGCCGGTAGCGACCCAGCTGGAGGTCGAACCTGCAGCGTACAGTCCGCGCTATGAACTGAGCAGCGACTACACACTCGCGCGCGACGACCTGCAACTGGAAATGGAAAAGGAACTGGCACGCCTGTCGCCGGAGGCGCGGGTCGGCGTCGAGCGCAATCTGAAAATTATTCAGGACGCCATTGTTGAAATCAACACGGCGCTCGAGCAGGAACCGGGCAATATTTTGCTGCAGGAATTATTGCAGAAAACCTATCGTGAAGAACTGAACGTGATGCGGAAGGTCGGCGGTTTGACCAAAAGCGTGATGTCCAGAAACGACATATGAGATGGAGCATTGACATGTTCGTAGGAGCGGCGTCCCGCC
>DDIS01000180.1:0-2287 GCA_002338615.1 Proteobacteria bacterium UBA1844
AAAGGTGTCTGACCCCATTTTTCAACCACAGGTGCTAACCAGTATTCTGCAAACCCTGCGCTATGCCATTAACACTCGCGAGCAGCGCCTGGAATACCGCATCGTCGGTGTAGCTGGATTTGCGCCAGCGGGATAGCAGGTCGACCTGCAGCAGGCTCATCGGGTCGACGTACGGATTGCGCAGCATGATGGCGCGTTGCAGGGTGCTGTCACCTTCGAGCAACTCGGCGCGCTCGGAGTATTCGAGTATGAGTTTCCGCGTGAGTTCGAACTCGCTTTCGATCTGCGGGAAGAATTGTTCATGCAAGTCTCCGGCAAGCTCGGAGTAGAGTTTCGCGATGCCGAGGTCGGCTTTCGCGAGGACCATTTCAACGTCGGCCGTTAACGCGCGCATGAAATACCATTCCGCAAACATATTGCGAAATTCAGAGTCACCGAATTGTTCGCTGGCTTTCTTAAGGCCGGTGCCGAAGCCGTACCAGCCCGGCAACACGCAGCGTGCCTGGGTCCATGAGAACACCCAGGGAATGGCTCGCAAGTCCCTGATGCCCGCGTTCTCGCGTCGCGATGAAGGTCGTGAACCGATGCGCATTCGTTCGACCAGGTCGATAGGCGTTGCCTTGCGGAAATAATCGGTGAACTCGGGCTTGTCATAGACGAGTGCACGATAGGCCTTGCGGCTTTCGCGGGCGATGACGTCCATCATCTCGTGCCACTCAGGCTGATCATTGCCACGATGCCGCGGGATCGCGGTTGCCAGTGCAACCGAGCCGGTTACCTGCTCCAGCGTCCGCAGCGCTATACCGCGGAGGCCGTACTTCTCGTTGATGATCTCGCCTTGCTCGGTGACACGCAGGCGGCCATTGACGGTGCCCGGTGGAGCGCCAAGCACGGCGACGTGCGTCTTGCTGCCGCCGCGGCTAACGGTACCGCCGCGGCCATGAAACAAGGTGAGCTCCACGCCTTCTGATTCGACCGCCTTGACGAGCGTTTCCTGCGCGTTTTGTAAAGCCCAGCGCGCTGACGCGAGGCCGCTTTCCTTGTTGCTGTCCGAGTAACCGATCATCACGGTCTGCCGGTTTCCCCGGGTGGCAAGGTGCTGCCGGTACAGCTCGGTTGCGAGCAGCGTCTTCAGGATCCCGGGGCCCTGTTCGAGATCAGCGACGGTTTCGAGCAGCGGCGCGATATCGAGCGGTATGCTGCCGCGCTTGTTGTGCAATTCGCTCCAGTTGGCGAGCAACAGCACGGCCAGAATATCGTCGGCGCCCTGCGTCATACTGACGACAAACGGACCGATCGCATTGCTGCCGTATTTGCGGCGGCAAAACGCAATCGCCTGGAACGCGGCGATCGTCTTGCGTGCCTGGGTGGACTGGTTTTGTATCGGACTTTCCCGGCTTTCAATGGCTTCCAGGATTCTCGCGCTGCGGTCGGCGACGGACCACTCCTCCCAGTCCGGTATGCCGAGGCATTCACCTACAACCTCGCGATGCACCAGCGCGTCCTGGCGGACATCGAGCGTGACGAGATGAAAGCCGAATGTTTCGACACGGCGCCGCAAACGCCGGACCGGAAACAGGCCCGCGTGTTCGCCCTGGTTCTGCGCGAGGCTCTCGGCAATCAGCTGCAGGTCGGCGTCAAACTGTTTTACACGCTCATAGGGAAATACGTCATCGTCATAGGTGGACTGCAGGCGTTGCTGGATGAGCCTCAGGAAGACACGGTAGGGCATGTCGCGATGGCGCGCCGGGACTCTGTGGTAGGCCTGTTGAAATACGCCCCTGTATTCGTCCAGACGGGATAACAGCGCATCGCTGACAGAAACACGTTCCGTGGACTGGCTCAGTTTTCTCGCGAGTGCAACACATTCCTTGTAGTACAGGTCGAGTATCAATGACCGTTGCCGCGCGAGCGTTGCGCGAATCGTCTTGGCGTTGACGTTCGGGTTACCGTCCATGTCGCCGCCCACCCAGGAACCGAAGCGCAACAGGGTCTTGATGTCGAAATCGAACTTGGCGTCGCCATAAATATTTTCGATCGCAGATTCTATATCTTCATAGAATGGCGGTATGGCGCGATACAGCACATCGGTGACGAAGAAAAGCACGTGCTCGAGTTCGTCCGCGACCGTCATCTGTTCCGAAGGATGTTCGTCGGTTTGCCAGCCGGTGGTGATGAGTAGCCGAATATTCGCCAGCGCGGCATTCACTTCCTGCGGGGTTTTTGTCGGATTCAGAAGATCGACGAGGTGGCGCACAATATTCTGTTCCTTGCGCAGCATCGTACG
>DDIS01000180.1:2383-3980 GCA_002338615.1 Proteobacteria bacterium UBA1844
GTTCCTTGCGCAGCATCGTACGACGGGTCGGCTCGGTCGGGTGCGCCGTAAACACGGGCTCAATCAACAGGGAGTCCATCAGTTCCTGCACTTCTTCGGCCGTTTTTCCGACGGCTTTGAGCTTGATAAGCGTGTCTTCGAGACCACCCGGCTGGTAATGGCCGACTTCGCGCAGGTATTCCCGCCTGCGCCGTATACGGTGCACTTTTTCAGCCGTGTTAACCATCTGGAAATACGTCGAAAAACTGCGGATGACCGACAGTGCGAAAGCAGGTTCGAGATTACACACCAGGGCCGCGAGTTCCTCGCCCGGGAGTTCGTTACCTTCACGGCGGCGGATGGATCGCAGGCGCGCATTCTCGACAAATTCGAACAATTCCGGGCCACCCTGCTCATTGATCAGGTCCCCGATCATCGCCCCCAGCACGCGCACGTCGTCGCGCAAGGGCTGGTCTTTGTCTTCGAACGTAATATCCTGGCGGCGCATTTTCTGAATTCGCAAAAAAAAGCCGGGTGATGGCGGGCCGCGACAATAGCAAAATCCAGGCAAGCTTCACAGTTAGTCGCCCACTAGCTCCGCGGCATGCTGTGAGAATAGCGATATCCGGCAGCCGGCTGTTATTTGAGCAACAGCCAATCCAGGGACGGACGAAAATGCAGGGTGTTCAGGAAACAGCTCTTACTACACCACTGGTCGGGCATGGTGCGCTACCCCGGGCTTCAGGAGTGGCATTGTCAGCACGCGTTTGCTCGGTGCTGCGTTCAGGCACCGCGACAGCGAGGTTTACGGGGCAACTGGTCGATCTCATTGCGCGGCAGGTTCCGGTAGCGCTGCGGTTATCCGAGCTTGGACGTGCGCCGGTTGCGGCCGCCAACTACGAACGTTTTTGCAGAATCCTGGCGCGCGAAATCAGCGCGGCCGGTTTGTCGCCCGCGAACGTGGAGCTCACGCTGGATGCAAAACTTCTGCAACCCGAGTACGCCTGGGATCGACGCCAATGCCACCTCGGCAGAGGCCCGGTCAATTTCCTACTGGACGAAGGCGCGCTGGCAGACGCCTCGCAGATGTTACAACTGTGGCGGCTGCGTGTGGAAGATTGCATCCGGGTTGCATTCTGGCCGCTGGCCGCCAGTGCCTGCCCTTTGCTGAGCGCCGAAAGAGCACGGCACGTTTTGCCAGGCACCGGCCTGCAGGCGCCGGCACAGTCAGCCTGGATCCTTGCATCGTTCGATGTAAGCCGCCACCTCGGGCAGGATGGCGAGGTCGACTACGACATGATGCAGTACGAGTTGAGCCGATTGCTGGATTCTGCCGATGCGCTGCACGACGCGACCCGGTGGCCAACTCCGGCCATGCGGCAGGATGCGTGGTTCAACCGGCGGGTTGCGGTGCGGGTGCGGGGCCTCGCAGATTTTATGCAACGCCTTGGCTACGATCCGGGTTGTCATCGTACGCTGGCGCATCTGCATCGCCTGCTTGGCGATGTCCGTAAAATTTTGTTGCGGCGTTCGCAGACCCTCGCACGCCGCAGCGAAACCCTGCCCGCTATTGCGGCCAGCAGTCCGTGCCTCGGGATGGCACCGGGCCCGTCGCGCC